>DNFG01000433.1 GCA_003487005.1 Bryobacterales bacterium | reverse complement strand
CGGTCTACGCCAATGGCACATGGCGGTTGGACTACAACGGCAACCAGAATTGGGACGGCCCCGCAACCGACCGCGAGATCCAGTTCGGCTGGTCGGGCGCGATTCCTGTCGTGGGCGATTGGAATGGCGACGGCCGGACCAAGGTCGGCGTCTACAGCGACGGCTACTGGTTCCTCGATTACAACGGAGACGGCGCCTGGGATGGCGGCGTTCATGACCGGCAGATCGGTTGGGGTTGGCCGGGCGCGAAACCCATTACCGGCGACTGGAACGGCGATGGCAAAACCAAAATCGGGGTGTATAGCGGAGGTTTCTGGTTCCTTGATTACGACGGTGATTTCCTCTGGAATCCGGCCGCGCAAGACAAACAGACCGGCTGGGGCTGGCACGGCGTGCAAGTTGTCGTAGGAGATTGGAATGGCGATGGACGAGACAAAATCGGCGTCTATAGCGGCGGATTCTGGTTTCTTGATTACGACGGAGACTACAGCTGGAATATCGCTGCGGGCGATAAACAGGTGGGTTGGGGCTGGGAGGGCGTGCAAATCGTCATGGGCGACTGGAACGGTGACGGGAAAACCAAGATCGGCGTGGTCAACCAGGGCTTCTGGTTTCTCGACTACGACGGCAACTACGCCTGGGACGGCGGCACGGCCGACAAAATCGCCGGCTGGGGTCCCGGGTGGACCCCGGTACCCGGGGTCTGGTAGCGGAGAAGAAAACCGCCGGACATGGCTGAATCTGAGCCGGTTCCCCGGGGCATGCGAACGCGCAGAGTATAATCGCTCTATGTCCGAAGATGAAGCGGTTGTTGGACAAAATGAAATCGTCGGCACGGCTCCGCCGCTCCCTCCGGTAGACCTGAGGCGGCTGGTGTGTCATGACGACGCCCTCTTCGAAATCCATGCCGGACAACCTGTCTTTCCGGAAATCGATGCCGCCCAATGTGAGTCTGTGTTCGATTTTGGCTGCGGTTGTGGCCGCATTGCGCGACAATTTATCTGTCAGACTCCCCGACCCCAACGCTATGTCGGAATTGATATTCACAAGGAGATGATCGGCTGGTGCCGCAACCACCTGACGCACTTTGCCCCGGAATTCACCTTCGAACATCACGATGTCTGGAATCTCGGGTTGGGCCCGGAAAACACCCGGCAGTCGACGAGCCCCTTCCCGGTCGAGGATGCGTCGTTCAGCCTGCTGGTCGCGCACTCAGTCTTCACCCATCTCTACCGCGAGCAGGCTGAGTTCTACCTGAACGAGACTGCCCGGATTCTCAAGCCGGACGGCATCGCCCGGACCACGTGGTTCTTTTTCGATCGGGAGACGTTCCCGATGCTTTTCGACTTTCAGGTGACCTTGTTCGTGAATGAGATCGATCCCACGAACGCTGTCATTTACGACTGGAAATGGTTCCTGGACGCCGTGCGGCAAGCAGGTCTCTGCGTCGTCAAAACCATACCTCCGGGCATTCGCGGACATCAGTGGATCGTCCATCTGGCCCACCGCGGGCCCGAGAGCGTCGATGCGTTTCCTCTCGACCGGGAATCGATGGCGTCGATGTGCGGGAGCGGCGCAGGCCTGACCTCCGAACCCGGAGAAGGGCAGGCCGCCTCGCCGGCGCCGCCCCCGCCGGAAGACGCCGGCGTCGCGCCCTCGCCCTTCATCCCGCCTCCTCAGGGCAGTTTTCGCCTCCATTACTCCTCCGCTTTACCGGCGGAGGAGTTTCATCGCCGTTGCGCCGAACTCGATTTCTGGTACCACAGCTACTACTTCGACAACGGCCTCGAGATTCGCGGAGATTACAACATCGGAGCGGATATCGGCAGCTACGGATTTCCCGATTCCATGAAGGGCAAGCGGGTCCTTGACATCGGTACCGGTGCCGGCTGGTTTGCTCACTACTTCGAACAACTTGGGGCCGAAGTCGTCACGGTGGACGCCCGCGGCTACGAGGATTTCGACGTGTACGGGCGTCACGATTATCCGGGAATCGAGGAAAGCCGCAGGGCTCCGGACCGCCACGGCCCAGCCGGGGAGCCCATTTACTACAGCCCCGTCAGCCGGGGTTTCTGGGCGATGAAGGAAATGCTGGGTTCCAGAGTCGAATTCCGGAATTCTCGAGTCTACGATATCTCCCCTGCCATGTTCGGCGGTGAACTGTTTGACCTTGTGTTCCTGGGGGCGATTCTTTGCCACCTCAGAGATCCGGTTGGGGCCTTGATGGCCGCCCGCAGCGTTTGCAGGCACAGGGTCATTGCCTCCACGCCCGTCGTTCTCGGCGAACCCGAGGGCATGACCGAACCGCGCCAGTACCTGCCCTACACTAAAGATGACCGCATCAGTTGGTGGTTGCCGAATGAAGCATGCTTCCGCCACTGGTTTCTCGCCGCCGGCTTCATCGCCGTCGACGTCAGCCGGCAGGCGGTCCTGCGCTGTGATGTGCCCAGACTCCATGACGGCAGGACGGCAAACGGTGATCAGATCATCCGAATCGGCACCGCCTTCGTCCCCTGATCTCCCCGCGAGCAGCCCGCCGCCGGGTTCACTGCTGATTGGCGTGCGCTCGGGCGATCAGATCGAGCCGGCGGCGGATCTGCTCTCCCACCGCTTCCGGTGAGAGGAATCGCCGCACATGCTCCTGTCCGGCCGCCGCCCTGCGCTCTCGCAGATCCCGGCATTCGTAAACCGATCGCATCTGCTCGCACGCGCTGGTGATGTCCGGATGAGCCCATAATTGTTCGGAGTCGTACGGCTCGCAGCCGGGCCCGACCGGGCGGAGTTGATAATCCACCAGGAAGGAGTTGCTGGGGTTGGTGAAGTCCATGTTGCCCGAGTATGCCGTCGCGATCACCGGTTTGCCCAGGTACATCGCTTCCGCCAGTGTTAGCCCGAACCCCTCCGCGCGGTGCAGCGAAACCACACAGTCGCTCAGCCTGATTAAGGCGTTCAGTTCCTCCCGGGCAATCGTCCGGTTGATGATCGTGATCGAGTGGCCCCTGCACAGTTCCGCCAACTGCTGCAGAGCCTTGGGACGCTCATCGCCGTGGTTTACCTTAATCACCAGGCGGCAGTCCGGGTGGCCTTGGAAGGTACGCCTGAATGCCTCTACCACCGCCAGCGGGTTCTTGCGTTCGAATACGCTCAACATGTCGAAAATGCAGAGGAAGACGAATTCCTCCGGCTTCAACCCGAAATCGGACCGGCCCAGCGGCGCAATCCCCGTGACCTCCACCGCGTGGGGTATGCAAATCACTGGGACCGGCGACGCGGGCGCCAGTGCGCTTTGACAAAAGCTGCTTGGCGTCCAGATCTCGTCGTAGTACCCGTACGACGATCGCCACCGGTCGGGGAATTCACTCAATTCCCATGCCCAGTAGCCAATATTGAATTTCCTGGAATGAAATTGACGTTCCAGCCGCGAAAAGATGAGCGGCGTCTGATCCGCGTTCACGTGGAACAGGTTGAAATATCCGTTGAAGTCCGAACTCACTTCCCCCGCCCGGTGGTCCATCTTCCGGTACGGACCTTCACCGTCCACGCTGCGAAGGCGGACGGAAATACCCGCTCGCCTTGCCGCCGCCACCGCAAGGCGTGCCGACTCACCCACCCCCATCTCCGAACGCACATAGCCGATCAGATTCAGACTGCTCCCGGCTGCCGCGGGCAGCGCAAGCCGGGTTCTCGCGCCGGATCTTCGGTCCTCGGGCTCCTTGCGGGCACTGCTCGGCTCCAACTCATAGCGCCTCATCAACCAGTCGGCCCGAAGGCGCGAAAACTTCAGCAAGGCCCGCGCCGCTGAGGCACGAATGAGGACGGAGCCCTTCATCAGTGCCAGACGAGTTCTTTGGCGAAGTCTCCCCGAAGGCGTGGCCAGCGCCTGAACACCGGCTTTCCACTGCTCATGCAGAGCCACGACCGTTTGCCTGCCCAGGTTGTGCTCCCACCGTCCGTAACTCAGAAACCACGCCAGCAGGCCCAGCCCTTGCTCTCCCTCAAGACTCGAGAAACGCTCCTTCAGGTCGGCGCGGGATTCGTAGATCCCTCGGGCCAACCGCGTCAAACGAACCGCCCGATGCCCCTGGCTCGCTTCCACTGGATCGGGCAGCGAAGCCTCCTCTTGCGCCGGCACGCATCCGTTGTGCTCCGCCGACCCTCGATCCTCTCCCGCCGGCATCGGCCCGCGATCCTGGGTCGTCACAATATCCCTCAGCGTGGGCCGCGCCGCATCCAGGGCATTCCAGGCCGGAGCCAGAAACGCCTCGTTCAGCCGGTGCTCCCGCTTTCCGCTCGAAACGAACCACTCCAGAAATCGAATCCGGTCCGCGCCCGCAACGTCTGACATTACCGCCTGAACATCCGGTCTCGTCCGATAGATCCGGTACGCCAGGCGGGTCAGGCCCGTGTTGTCACTGTTCTGGCCGTATAGCGGCCCGTTCCAGACCTCGATAAATGCCCGGAATCCATCGTCGGAAAAAGGATCGGCTACCTGTTCGACAATCTCCGGGTGCTCATGGTGCAATGGCCGCCCCAAATCGGGGATGGGGAAGCCATTCCGGAACCGCCCGTAGGCGTACGGCCAGCGACGGCATTCAGCATAACCCTGCTTCAGCAGCGCGTCCTTGTATTCGCTCACCAGATACGTCGCATCGCCCAGATCGGATAGCCGGAAACGGTTCTGGTGCTTCGAAAACTGCATCGGATTGTCGGGATCGAATCCACTGAAATGAAAGAAAAGAAGCGTCTCCCCATTCGCTGTGAACCGGCCGCCTTTCTCGGCCCGGATCACCCGGTGCATCAGATTCCAGTAGGCGACATTCAACCCCGGACGGCGATCAATCGAAACTCCCGAGAACAGACTGGGAGCCAGGTCCATCCACCGCTGGTCCACGAATAATCCGCGATCAAGATCCACCACGCAGTGCTCGTAAAGGCGCGATTGCCACCACGTCAGGAACCGCCGCGTCTCCTCGGTCAGCGCAAGTCCAATGAATCCCAGGTTATAGGTGCCCGAGCGGAGAATGTCGAGCTCCCCGGGTTGGCAGTTGTCCTCTATCGAATCGGTCAGATGGGGCGTGAGAAGAATCGAGTTGTGATCCAGTCCGTTGAGCAGACAGTCCAGACGCGCGTACGTCTTGATGTCCGGATCAAGATAGATCAGCTTCTTCAGGTGGTACCTCTGAAACAGGTACTCACACGCGTACGGTTTCACCGCGGTACTTAATTCCAGAATCGAATACTTAAAGTGAAACCAGCGTGAAGACGGAAGATTGAATTCCGACGAAAGAACTACCTCGAAAGGTTCCTTCGCCGGATCGAAGTAACCGTCAACCTCATCGACCAGGACCACGATCCTCAGCAGGTCCGGATGCTGTCGGCGTATCGATTCCATCAGCACTCGTGCGTGCGCGAGGTAGTTCTTGGCGACGATTGTAAAAATCGCGGTCGTCATAGGGCGGAGTGCCTGGAAAGTGGACAAATTGCCGTGGGTCTGACGTACTCCCTCCACCCCGATTTGTCGTCTTGACGAGGTGTGCGATAGCAGACAACAGAGACCCAAAACGATCATAGCAATTGGCGGGAACGGCGGTGGCTGGCTGCACGCGCCCACCGTCACGCTGCCCTCCCCCACGGATGCACGCTGGCGGTCCCGTCCATCCCACCGCACCCACGGCGGCGCCGTCCTCGGCACCGCCATCGACAAGGGCTCCTACCACTTCGTCACCCGCCTTTACTCCCCCTTGTTTGACTACTCCATCCGCATCGCTTACTCCCGCGTCGAATGCGTTGCCTCCCTCGACGATGTCCAGCACGCCCCCGTCCGTGCCTGCCTGCGCTTCTGCGGCATTGAGCGGGACATTGAAGTCAGTTATTCCGGTGAACTCCCCTCGTTCAGCGGCCTCGGCACTTCATCCGCCTTCGTCGTCGGCCTCCTGAACGCTCTCCACGCCTACCTCGGACGCCCCATCTCCAACATCGACCTTGCCCGCGCCGCCATCCACATCGAACAGGACATCCTCGGCGAATGTGTCGGCAGCCAGGACCAGACCCTCGCCGCTCTCGGCGGCTTCAATGTCATCGAATTCCACCCCAACGGCGATATCTTCGCCGACCCTGTCCGCCTCCCGCCCGCCCGCTGGCAGGCCCTGCAGGATCACCTCCTGCTCTTCGACTCCGGCATCCGCCGCCGCGCCGCCGATTTCGCCTCCCGCCAGATGGACCGCTGCTCCGAACACGAACCCCGCCTCAAGGAAATGCGCGCCCAGGTCGACCTAGGCTACTCCATCCTCACCGGAAACCAGCCCCTCAGCTCCTTCGGCGAACTCCTCCACCAGGCCTGGACCCTCAAAATGGGCCTCCATTCCGACATCGCCCCGCCCCCCGTCACCCGCAACTACCAGGCCGCCCTCGACGCCGGCGCCCTCGGCGGCAAACTCCTCGGCGCCGGAGGCGGCGGTTTCCTCCTCCTCTTCGTTCCCCCCGAACGTCAGCCCGCCGTCCGTCTCGCCCTCGCCCATTGCGCCGAAGTCCCCATCGCCATCGGCGCGCCCGGCAGTTCCGTGCTCACCAGCTAACCGGCACCCCTCTCAGGGGATCGTCCAGTTGCCCTTGAACGTCCAGTTCGAATCTTCTCCATACCCGTCCATCGTTCGCATGTATACCTGCTGCATTCCGCGCATCGTCGTTTTGAAGTGCACAGCCACCTCCAGCACCAGCGTGCCTCCTTGATCCGTCACTCGCGTCCCCTCCAGGTCCAGGGTGCACGCCGAACAATTCAGGTTCGCCACCGCCCCCGGCTTCTCCGGTCCCAGAAAGTACCCAACATCCGGCGAATACATCCACAGTGCCTCCCCTGCCCGGTCGTAGTGAATGAAGCAAAACGGATACCCTGTCGAGTGCGGAGCCTGGGATACCAAAAACTGAACCCAGCCCCGCTTCATGCCTTCCACGCCCACCCGGTCGGGATAGCGTAGCGTGAATCCGGCCGCCACGCCCATGCCCTGGATCGGTTCAACCGTGAACAGACGCCTCTGTTCGGCCCTTTGCTTCCACACCCCCTGCTGCACCCACCCCGTGTCCCTGCCGCCCAGGTCCATCGACCTCAGGTAGATCTTGCGCTCCGCCTCCCACTTGAACGTCAGGTCGAAGTCCACCTCCAGCCGCGCACCCTCCCCGCGCACCGCCGAAGCCGCCGTGCCCAAGAGGCAGTGCGATCCCTGCAATTCCGTCGATTCCACCCCTGGCGCCACCGGTCCCATGAAGTACCCTCTCACGTCCGAGTACAGCCAGAACCGCTCCCCCTGCACGTCGTAGTGCACCAGACAATACGGACCCCAGCCGTCGTGCGGCCCCGCCGCCAGCAACATCTGGACCCACTGCAGATGACGATGCCCGGCCGGACTCTGGTACGCCGCCCGGAACGTCTGCCGGACCCCCTCGCCCGATGCCGGCGTCACGCCCAACACGCCCGAGACCGCCGCCGCCGGCGCCTGAACCGTGTGGCTCCTCGATGCGCTGCTCGGTGCATCCACCTCATTCCCGCTGAATGACGCGGTCACCGTCTTCACCCCGGCGGTGGTCGAAACCAGCGGGCACGTTTGCGTGTACGCCTCGCAAACATTCTTCGCCACGCCGTCACTCACTGTCACCGTTCCGGCTGTCGACCAGCCCACTGTCACGCTGAACGGCACGTGATACACCTGTCCCGCCAACGAAGGCGACGGCGTGATCTGCCCCAGTACCACCGCCGTCGCCGCCGTCCCGCCCGGCAGAATCCAGTGGTTTGCCGTTGCCTCCGAGGGCAGCGCGTTCGGTCCGCCCGGATAGCTCACATGAATGGGAAGCAGTCCTGTTCGCGAAGTCGAAATCCTCTTTTCCCCCGCGGAGACCGGGCTCTCCCAGGATCCGAATCCCGCCCGAATATTCACATTGCCCGGCGGCACGCCGCGACTCGACTCCACCCGGTAGCGCAGGGTCATCCCCTCAGTCACCCGGCTCGGCGACGGAGAGACTGACTCGATCGTCACCACCGTCGGAACCGCAATGTCCACCGGCGCCGCCGCAAAGTTGTTCTCCAGGTTCTCATCACTTGGATTCATGGCCGATGCCACCATCCTGACCCACGGATACGCCGCATCCCCCACCTGCAGCCTCAGAATCACCGTCGCCGAAGCCCCGGCCTCCATCCGCGCCGGGTTCTCACACGTCACCAACCCTCCAGGCGCTGTGCACGTCCACCCGGTCCCCGAATAGGAATCGAATCCGATCCCCTCGGGCAGTTGCATCTGTACCGTCGTCGTCCCGTTCGCCGCCGAGTGCCCCAGGTTCTCGACTGTCACCGCGAAGTTGTGCGTCGATCCCACCCCCCAGCGCGTGCTTGCCCCGACCGAGGTCACCAGATCCGGGGCGTCCAGCCGGATCGTCCGCACCGGCGGCGCCTTCCACTGACTGATGCTCCCATCCCCAAGCTGTCCCTGGTGATTGCGCCCCCACGCCCACAGGCCGCCCTCCCCGTCCAGCGCCACCACGTGCGACTCGCCCGCCGCCACCGTAACAATGTCCGTCAGGCCAGGCACCGGGAATGGCACTAGCCGCTTGTCCGGCCCCGCTTCCCCCGTCTGCCCGTACCAGTTCTGACCCCACGCCCACACCCGCCCATCCGCTCCCACCGCCACACTCGAATAACCGCCCGCCGCAATCGCCGTGATGTTCTCCAGACCTGTCACCTGCACCGCGGTTCCCGTCGATCCCTGCGCCCCGTTGCCCAGTTCTCCCCAACTCCCTCCACCCCACGCCCACACGGTCCCGTCGCTCTTGAGCGCCAGATTGTGGTACTTCCCCGCGGCCACCTTCACAATCCCGGACAAGCCGGGTACCTGAAGCGGCGCCCGGCTCCCCCGCGGCACGTCATCTCCCAGTTCCGCATGGTACCCCACCCCCCACATCCACACCGTCCCGTCGCTCTTCACTGCCAATGAATGAAAGCCGCCCGCGTCAATGTCGATCACATCCGTCATGCCCGGTACCCTTACGGGCAGGCTACGGTTCCATTGCTCGCCATCACCCAGTTGGCCGCTCCCGTTCTCTCCCCAAGCCCACACCGACCCGTCCTGCGAGAGCGCGAGGCTGAAGTAGTATCCCACCGCCGTCTTCACCGCCGGAGCCGGCCCCGGCCCGACGGGCACGGCGCTCATCCGCCTCATGTGGTCGCCGTCCCCCAACTGGCCCGAGAGGCCCTGCCCCCACGCCCACACACTCCCATCCGCCTTCACTCCCAGCGCGTGATTGCAGCCACTCTCCACCGCCACGAACTCCGGCACTTCACCCAACCGCACCGGGGCGCGCTCGCGGCGCAGCGGCAGCACCTCCGTCCACCCCCACGCCCACACCGATCCGTCCTCGCCCAGCGCGAAACTGCAATCGTTCGCCGCCGCGATCATCACCGGCCGGATCATCACGTCCTCCGGCGGATCCTCTGCCCCGGCGAATGCCCATCCGCCCGCCAGCAGCACGAGAACCCCTATCCACCGTCCAAAATTGCCTGTCCTCATCGTTCTCTCCATGGCCCTCAGGGCAAATGCCACTGCCCCACTAACTGCCAGTCTGTATCGCGCCCCAGCGCGTCCATGGACCTCAACCGCATCGAACTCGGTCCGCGCATCGTTCCCTTCAGCCGCGCCCGCACATCCAACAGCAGAACCCCGCCTTCCTGCCGGACCCGCGTCCCCGCCGTGTCAATCGAACACGCTGAACTCTCCAGCGGCATCGTCGCCGTCCCCGGTTGCACCGGTCCCAGGAAGTACCCCACATCCGATGAATACATCCACAACCCGTTCCCGGCACGGTCATAGTGCAGGTAGCAGAAAGGCGCGGTCATGGGCGTCGTCACCAGAAACTGAACCCAGCCCTTCGCCAGTCCCTCGAAGCCCGGCGCATCCGGATACTCCACTGTCAGATCCACTTCATACCCCGCCCCCCACCGGATCCCCGGCTCGCCACCTTTCCATGGCGCCGGATGGCTCTCCCAGGCCCCGAGTTGCACCCAGCCCGTGTCGTGCCCGCCCAGATCCATCGCCCGCAGATAGACCCTCGCCTTCAGGATGCCTTTGAACACCAGATCCAGATTCACCTCGAGGTCCGTCCCCGCCCCGGACACCGACGAACCGCTGGTGCTCAACGCGCACAGCGAGCCTTGCAAGTCCGCCGAAGCCGCCCCCGGCGTCACCGGTCCCATGAAGAACCCCATCGTGTCCGAATACAGCCAGAATCCCTGGCCCTGCACGTCATAATGCAGCAGACAATACGGCTCTCCGCCCCCCGTCGGGTCCTGCGCGAACAGCATCTGCACCCACTGCAACCGCTGATACCCCGTCGGGCTGCGATAGACACCCTTGAACAGTTGCCGCGGCCCCTCGCCCGAGGCCGGAGCCACGCCCACCACCCGCGTCACCACCTGCGCCGCGGCGTTCACCGTGTGCGCCTTCGTCCCGGAACTGCCGGTATGGCTGGTATTCCCGCGGTAGACTGCCGTGATGGTCTTCGCCCCCGCCGTCATCGAGATCAGCCGGCACGAGCCTTCCCGTGCCGGACAGGTGTTGGCCGAGACCCCGTCCGACACCGTCACTTCTCCGGTCGGCAACCCGCTGTCCGGCGTCACCGTAAACGCCACTGTGTATTGTTGACCCACCACCGAAGGCGAAGGCGTGATCGCCCCCACCACGGTCGTCGACGCGCCCACCGGGTCCACCCGGTGCTCCACCCGTGCAAACGACTTCTGGAACCGCTGATTGCCAAGATACTCGGCAGTGACCGTCTTTCGCCCCGGCAGGGTGTTGATGGGCAATGCACACTGTCCAGCGGCCACGCTACATACATTCGCCACCGTGCCGTCGCTCACCCAAACCCCGTTCGTGGGCGTTCCGTACGCGGACGTCACGCTGTAAGTCACCGTCACCTGCTGTCCAACCAGCGCCGGCGAAGGCGTGATGGAC
>DNFG01000505.1 GCA_003487005.1 Bryobacterales bacterium | reverse complement strand
GTGGCGTTGGGGGCGGGCGCCGGTGGAGGAAGCGGCGGCGGGGGATCCGCTGCAAGGCGTGTGGCGGTGGATTTTTGCCCCGATTTGGGCGATTTTCGCGGCAATCGCGCTGTTGCACGCCATGGCGCCCGAGATGAGCCCGGATGGCAGCAGTTATCACCTCGGCGTCATTGCGCGGTATTACCGGGCGGGCGGGTTCGTTTCGATTCCCCACTTGATGTACGGGCAGATGCCGCAGGGGTTCGACATTCTGTACCTGATGGCGTTCGCCTTCGGGCGTCATTCGGCGGCGGCGCTGGTGCATTGCGGATTTCTGCTGGCGCTGCCGTGGTTGCTGTTGCGGATCGGGCAGCGGGCGGGTCACGCGGCGGCGGGGGCGGCTGCGGGCTTGCTGGTGATGTTGAGCCCGGTGGTGCTGATCGACGGAGCGAGCGCGTACAACGACGTGGCGCTCGCGACGGTGGCCGTGGCGGCGTTCGGACTCGCGCTGCGAAAGGACGCGCCGGCTTGGTGTCTGGGCCTGCTGGCGGGGTTCGCGTTCACGATCAAGTACACGGCGTTCGTCGCGGCGCCGTGGCTGCTGGTCCTGATCTGGCGGCGGGGGTGGCGTTCACAGGCCGCGCTGGCGGGCGCGGCGGGCGGGGTCGTGGCGCCATGGCTGGTGCGGAACGCGATGCTCTACGGAAACCCGGTGGCGCCGTTCTACTCGAAGTGGTTCCCGAACGCGTTCATGCACGAGTCGTTCGAGGAGAGTTACCGGGCCTGGATGGGGTGGTATGACGGGCTGGATCGCTGGTCGCAGGTGCCATGGGCGTTGACGGTGGACGGCGGCGTACTGGGCGGCTTGCTGGGGCCGGTGTTCCTGCTGGCGCCTGTGGCGTTGCTGGCGGCGCGGAGCGCGCTGGGACGGCGCGCGCTGGTGGCGGCGGTGGTGTTTGGGTTGCCCTGGGTGGCGAACGTGGGGACGCGGTTCCTGATCCCCGCGCTGCCGTTCGCGGGACTGGCGCTGGCGCTGGCTCTGCCGGGGCGCGTTTTGCCGGCGCTCGTGGTGCTGCACGCGCTGGCGTCGCTGCCGCCGGTGGTCAACCGGTATGCCGGAGAGCACGCGTGGCGCATCAAGGAATTGTACCCGCGGGTGGCGTTGCGGCTGGAGGATCCGAAGGCGTTCATGGCGCGCGAATGGCCGCCATTCCGGCGGGCGGCGCTGATCGAGAGCGCGACAGGCGCGGGGGCGGTGGTGGCGGTGGGGTCGCCGGTGCCCGAGTCCTACACGTCGCGGGAGACGCGGGTGCTCTACCTCAGCGCGCAGGGCGAGCGCGTGGCGGATCTGCTGCTGACGCCGCTGATCCGGGAATTCCAGCCGTTGCACCGCTTCCGGTTCGAGTTCGAGGAACAGGCATTGCAGGTGGTGCGCGTGCTGCAGACTGCGCACGGCGAGGCCGACGTCTGGAACATCAGCGAAATGAACCTGCACACGCGGGACGGCGTGCTGGCGCGCGAGGCGGGGTGGGGGTTGCGGGCCTCGGCGTTTCCGTGGGACGTGAGTTTTGCGTTTGACGGGTCGCCGGTGACGCGGTGGCGTTCGTGGCGTGCGTTGAGGGCGGGGGACTGGATCGAGGTGGATCTGGGTGCGCCCCGGAATCTGACGGCGGTCACCCTCGATACGGCGACAGATCAGTGGTCCGTGCAAATGAAACTCGAGGGGTTGGGGCCGGAGGGACTGTGGCGGGAACTGGGCGCGGCGCCCGTCCGGACGGAACGTCCGCCGCCCCTCGAATTGCGGCGAATGGCCGTGGGAGAGCTCAAGCGGATGGGCATCACGCATCTGATGATCGTGGAGGGAGAGCGGGGCTGGGAAGACTTCCGCGACAACGCCGATCTATGGGGCATCAGCGAAGCAGGACGGGTGGATGACACCCGCTTGTATAGACTGGAGTGACGATGGCGCTTTATTTTCTCGGAGTGGACGGCGGGCAGTCGAGCACCACGGCTCTGGTGGCCAACGAAACCGGGCAGGTGTTGGGGATGGGCCGCGGCGGGCCGTGCAATCACGTGTCGGCCGACGAGGCGCGCACGAAGTTCAATGCCGCGATCGGCGGTTGCGTGACCCAGGCGCTCGAGGAGGCAGGGTTGGACGACGGGACCGAGTTTGAGGGCGCCTGTCTGGGCTTTTCCGGAGGGCCGGCCGACAAGGAGGCGCTGGTCCATCAACTGTTCACCATCCGCCACGCACTCGTCACCAACGACGCCCTCATCGCTCTCTCCGGCGCCACCGCCGGCGCGCCAGGCGTGATTACGATCGCGGGCACGGGTTCGATCAGTTATGGAAGGAACGCCGCTGGAAAGATCGCACGGGTCGGTGGCTGGGGCTATGTCTACGGCGATGAAGGCGGCGGTTTCGATCTGACCCGCCAGGCCCTGCGGGCCGCCCTGCGGCAGGAAGAAGGCTGGGGACCGGAAACCATGCTGCACGCCATGCTGCTCGAAGCCACCGGCGCAACCACCGCGAACGATCTGCTCCACCGCTTCTACACGCCCGCCTTCCCTCGCCCGAAGATCGCGGCGCTCTCGCCGTTGGTCGAGCGCGCGGCGGCCGCGGGCGATCTGATCGCGGGCGACATTCTGGACGTGGCCGGGCAGCAGTTGGCTTCCATCACCATGGCGGCGCGCAAAATGATCTTCGCGCCCACCGAGGCGGCGCGGGTGTCGTACATCGGCGGGGTGTTCCGGACGGAGCGCGTGCGGACGAAGTTCGAGACCATCGTCCGTTCACAGGCGGGCAATGAAGTGGGGCCGCCGCAGTACGGACCCGCCGCCGGCGCACTGATCGAGGCATTCCGCATTGCCGGGGTCACCGCCGTGCTGCGGGGCGTGCCGGATGAAAAGTAACGCTCAGCCGATGCGCGTGTAGGTCAGGATCCGCGGCGGCGCCGCCAGCAGTTCCCCAAACCGGGGCTTCACGGCCTCCAGATGCGGTGAGGCCAGGTGGCGGTCGAGGTGATCGCGCGACGTCCAGTTTTCATAGAAGACGAACTGGCCAGGCGTGTCCGTCGATTCATGCAGGTCGTACTGGACACACCCGTCTTCGACGCGCGTCGGCGCGATCAGCGCAAGCAGGGCATCGCGCAGTTCGGACTCCTTGCCGGGGGCGGCATTCAACTCGGCAACAACGGTCAAAAGCGGTTCAGGCATCGTAGTTCGATTGTATAGTGGACGGAATGCGGATTCTTCTCTGGTTCGCGGCCGCCGCCGCGATGATGCAGGCCCAGACAGACTGGCCGGCCTATCACGGGTCGGCGGACCAGACCCACTTCTCGGCGCTCGATCAGATCAACACCTCCAACGTCGCGCGCCTGCGTGAAGTGTGGCGCTACGATTCGGGCGATGCATTCCCGAACTCGGAGATGCAGTGCAATCCGCTCGTGATCGGCGGGGTTCTGTATGCCACGACACCGAAATTGCGTGTTGTTGCCCTCGATGCCGCGGCGGGGCGGGAGATCTGGTCGTTTGACCCGTGGGAGGGCGCGGAGGTCCGCGGCAAGCAGCGAAGCCGGGGACTCGTCCACTGGCAGGGGCGAATCTACGTGGGCGCGCGGCAGTGGCTGTGGGCGCTCGACGCGAAGTCCGGACGGCCGGTGCAGTCGTTCGGTAAGGGCGGCCGGATCGATCTGCGCGAGGGCCTGGGGCGGCCCGTCGAGGGCTTGAGCGTGGCGATTTCGACCCCCGGCGTGGTCTATCGCGACCTGCTCATTGTGGGCTCCATCGTGCCGGAGGGCGCGCCCTCCGCGCCCGGATACATCCGGGCCTTCGAGTTGAAGACGGGAAAGCAGCGATGGGCCTTCCGGACCATCCCCGCCCCGGGCGACTTCGGCTACGAAACCTGGCCGCCGGAAACCTGGAAGCACACCGGCGGCGCGAACGCCTGGGCCGGCCTCGCGCTCGACGAGAAGCGCGGCCTGGTCTTCGCGCCCACGGGGTCGGCCGCTTACGATTTCTATGGCTCGGACCGCCACGGCGACAACCTCTTCGCCAACTCGCTGATCGCACTCGACGCGCGCACGGGCAGGCGCCGCTGGCATTTTCAGTTCGTGCGGCATGATGTGTGGGATCGCGATCTGCCCGCGCCGCCAACGCTCGTCACGGTCGTCCGCGACGGCCGCCGCCGCGATGCCGTCGCGCAGATCACGAAGTCCGGCCATGTCTGGGTGTTTGACCGCGAGACAGGCGAGTCGCTGTTCCCGTGGCGGGAGGTCGCGGTCCCCGCATCACCCGTGGATGGCGAAAAACTGGCGGAAAAACAGCCGCTGCCGCTCGCGCCGGCGCCGTTCGCGCGGCAGAAATTGACTGAAGATCTACTCACGCGCCGGACCCCCGACGCGCACGCGGCCGTCCTCGAGAAGTTCCGCCAGTACCGCAATGGCGAGCAGTTCGAACCGCCAAGCCGCGAAGGTACGTTGCTGCTGCCCGGCTTCGATGGCGGCGGCGAGTGGGGCGGCGCGGCGTGGGATGCCGAAACCGGCCTGCTCTATGTCAACGCCAACGAAATGGCCTGGATCATCAAACTGATCGAACGCCGCCCGCCGGCCCGGAACACGACGGCGGCGGGCTTGTACAAGGCCGAGTGCGCGTCGTGCCACCGCGCCGACCGGAAGGGCAGTCCGCCCGAGTTTCCCGCCCTCGACCAACTCGCCGGACGGCGCACGAACGCCGACCTGGTGAAGGTGATCCGCGAAGGCGCCGGGCGGATGCCGGGCTTCAGCCATCTGCCGGAAGAGGCCACGGTCGCCCTGTCGGCCTGGATGCTGGATGGCGAGGACCGGAAGGTGACGCTGCCGGCGAAGGAATTTCCGCCGCATTGGGTGAAGTACGCGCTCGATGGCTACGCCCGTTTCACCGATCCCGACGGTTATCCCGCCATCGCTCCGCCGTGGGGCACGCTCAGCGCGATCAACCTGAACACGGGCGAGTACGCCTGGCGGATCCCGCTCGGCGAGTGGCCCGAACTGGCGGCCAAAGGGATGAAGGACACAGGCTCGGAAAACTACGGCGGCGCCGTCGTCACCAAAGGCGGACTGCTGTTCATCGCGGCGACGAACGTCGACCGCAAATTCCGCGCCTTCGACAAGCGCTCGGGCCAACTGCTTTGGGAGGCCGAATTGCCCGCCGCGGGCAACGCGACCCCGGCCACCTACATGGTCAACGGCCGCCAGTACGTCGTCATCGCCGCGGGCGGAGGCAAATGGGGCAACCCCTCCGCCGGCGCGTACGTTGCGTTCGCGTTGGAGGAGTGAAATAATTCGGGCGAAATGGCTCTGGTTTATTTCGGAGAACCGGGATGAAGACAGTGTGCGCGGTCTTGGGTTTGATTGCCCTGGCGGCGCTGCCGGGCTTGGCGTGCGAATGTGCGCCGCTCAAGGCGCCGTGTGCGTATGTGGGGTATTCCGACCAGATTTTCATCGGAAAGGTGATTGGAATCGAGAGCCAGCCCACGCAGTTCGATCAGGTCCGCATGGAGGTGGAGCGGGTCTACAAGGGAACAGCCACCGGGGTGGTGGTGTTGTACGACACCAGGATGTGCGATGGTCCGCTGGTCAAGGTGGGCGGCCGGTATCTGATGTACACGAGCGGGGACCCGAAGCAGAGCATGCCCCTGCGCGGTTGCACGCGAAGCCGGGCGGTGGAGGAAGCGGATGAGGACATCGCCTTCCTGGAACTCTACGCGGCGGGAGTCGTGGTGAATTCCATGCAGGTTCAGGTGCGCTACGTTGACGATCCCAAAGGCGATCGGGAGGACAGGGAAGAGGAGGAAGAAGAGGAGGGGGATGAAGCCGGTCCGGATTATCCGGCGGCCGGGGTCACGGTGGAAATCGCGAGGGGGGAGGACCGGCGGAGAGGACGAACGGATCGAAGCGGACGGGTGGTGTTCACCGGACTCGAAGCGGGCAACTACAAAGTGAACGCGGAGAAGCGCGGCTATCTGCCTGAACAGGGGCCGGCGGTGGTGGAGTTGAAGCCGCTGGGCTGTGCGGAGGCGGAACTTCCGCTGGTGGCCGACCTGCGAGTGCAAGGTACGCTACGCAGCCCCGCTGGACTCACGCTGGAGGGCGTTCCAGTCGATCTGGAGCCCGCCGCCGAAGGGCCGGGAGTCTCGTGGTTGAGGCCCTACACCACACGCACAGACCGGGACGGGCGGTTCGAGTTCGCGGGCGTCCGGCCTGGCTATTACCACCTCGGAGTGAACCTGCAGAGCCTTCCGTCCGAGGCGGTGCCGTACCCGGCGACCTGGTTCCCCGGCGTAGCCAGTAAGGCGGGAGCGGAGACGATCGAAGTGGGACCAACTCGCAAGCGGAAAAGGTTCGACCTGCCCATGGGGGAGCCGCTCGTCGTCCGCGAGTTCGAAGTCCGGCTCGAGTTGGCGGACGGATCCGCCGTGCCGGAGCATTGGCGGCCGTTCGTGCAGATCGTCGATCCGCGGCAACCGGCAACGGCCTTTGCGTCGCCATCACCGCTGGACGGCGGCGCGCCCGCACGGCTGCGGCTGTGCGAGGGGGTGCGCTACATCATCGTTGGCGGGCTGTTGCGGGCGGAGAAGCCACTCTACAGCGCGCCAGTCGAGGTGATCCCGGCGCAGAGCGACGGATTGCTGCGGCTGGTGCTCGATCGCGGAAGCAAGGCGCACGAGGAGTGGCTGCGTGAATTAATGCGCGAACACCGGCTGCGAAGACCAGCGGAGAACCGAATTTCCCTGCAGGAGCCTCGCTAAGCCCGGCCCGAGTGGTGTTAGGATGACACCCATGACCCGCTCCTCCTTCCTCCTTTCCGCCGCCGCCGCCGCCGCGCTCCCCGGCGCCGCCGCCGCGCAGTCCAATCGCGTCTTTGAACTCAGAACCTACTACACGCTCCCTGGCCGCCTGCCCAATCTCCT
>DNFG01000069.1:9834-10050 GCA_003487005.1 Bryobacterales bacterium | reverse complement strand
ATGCGTCCCCCCCTCAAGGGCCAGCTTCGATCGCCCACGCGCGTCACGCGAAGCTGCCCCTGGAGGCGGGCAAGCATGTCCACATTGAGAAGCCGCCGTCGCTCGACGTGGCGGCGTTCCGCAACATGTTGGACCTGGCCGCGCGCAGGAAGCTGGTGTTCCAACAGGGTTACATGTGGAGGCATCATCCAGGTTTTCGCAGGATCGCCGAGGTGG
>DNFG01000069.1:0-9491 GCA_003487005.1 Bryobacterales bacterium | reverse complement strand
ACGCTCTTCCGATCTGGAGGACAGATGTTTGAGCTGGGATCGCATATCATCGACCAGATGGTGCTGCTGATGGGGCGCCCAGACCGGATCACACCGTTCCTTAAGAAGCACGGCGCGTTCCCGGATAATCTGACCGACAACACGATCGCGGTGTTCGAGTTTCCTCGTGCTCTTGGCGTGGTGATCGGCTCGGCACTTGACCCGAGCGGGAGCCGCTACCGGAGTTTTGTGGTGAGTGGCAGCAACGGAACGGCAACGATGTCGCCGATCGAGCCGCCGCGGCTGACGGTGGACCTGCACAAGGCGGCAGGGCCGTATCACAAGGGAGTGCAGGCAGTGGAACTGCCGAAGTACCAGAGGTTCGCCGACGACTTTGTCGAGTTCGCCCGGGCAATCCGGGGCGAGGCGCCACTACTGGTGACGCCACATGAAGATCTGGTGGTGCAAGAGTGCATCATCGAAGCTTCTGGGATGTAGAACAGCGATGAGGAATCGACGTGGATTCATTCAGTCGGCAGCGTTGGGCGCTGGCCTGGGATCAACGATGAGCGGAATGCAGCCGGCCGACAGTGGCAAGATCGATTGCCAGAGCCACATCTTCGTGCCTGAACTGATCCGGTTAATGGAGAAACGCAAGAACCCGCCCTATGTGCGGCATCAGGACGGCGGGACGATCGTGGTGGTGGGCGACTGGGTGAGGCGGCTGCAGCCAAAGCATACTGACGCCGAGGCAAAGGTTCGCGACATGGACGAGGCCGGTATCGCGATGACGGGCCTCAGCATCAACGATCCTGGACCGGAGCTATTCGGCGCCGACGGTCCGGCGGTGGCACGGCTGGTGAACGACTTCGTTGCCGGGATTGCACGGAAGTATCCGGGACGCTTCTTCGGGTTGATGGTGCTGCCATTGCAGGACATGAACGAGTCGCTGAAGGAAATGGAGAGGTGCGCAGGCCAACTGGGCATGAAGGGGATTCTGTTGTACTCGAATCTGGCGGGCAAGTGGCCGGATGAGCCGCAGTTCCGACCGATGTTCGAGCAGGCGGCGAGGCTGGACCTGCCGGTGCTGCTGCATCCGGCGTATCCGATGACCTACGAGGCGACCAAGGGGTACACGATGGCGGCGGGGCTCGGGCTGATGTTCGACACGACGATCGCGCTGGCGAGACTGATCCTGGCAGGCGTGTTGGACCAGATTCCGGGACTGAAGCTCGTGTGCCCGCATGTGGGCGGAACGCTGCCCTACCTGATTGGGCGGCTCGACCACCAGACGCAGGTGCTGAAGCGGGGCGCGGAGAACATACGCCGCCCGCCAAGCGAGTATCTGAAGCAGGTGTGGCTGGACACAGTATCGCCCATTGCGCTGGCGATCCGGTACGGGATCGATTTCGCCGGGGAGGACCGTGTGTTGTATGCGAGTGACCATCCGTGGGTAGACCCGAGGACAATTACCGGTCTGGTGAAGAGCCTACAGCTGCCCGCGGCCACGGAGACGAAGATCTTCACATCGAACGCGCGGCGGCTGTTCCGGCTATGAAGCAGGGACGACGCGAGATGCTACTGGGGCTCGCGGGGGCGGCATGCGCAAGACGCGGGGGTTGGAGGGGCATGAAGCTGGCTGTCTGTAACAACACGTTTCACGGCGCCGGTTTCGCGGAAGCTTGCCGCCTGGCTGCGCGGACGGGGTACAAGGGATTGGAGATTGGGCCGGCCACGCTCGGGAATGATCCGGCGGCGTTGACGGAGGAAGCGCGCGCCGAGCTGCGCCGTGCAATGGCGGACGAGGGGCTGGAGTTCGTGGGCCTCCACAATCTGCTGGCCGCACCGCCGGGATTGCACATTACGACGCCGGATGCGGGCGTGCGCGAGAGAAGCTGGACTTACTTCCGGCGGCTGATCGACCTGTGCGGGGACCTGGGCGGTGGGGGGATGGTGCTTGGGTCGAGCAGACAGCGGGACGCGATCGAGGGTGTGACGCGGGACGAGGCGGTACGCCGGATCCGGGACGGTCTCGCTGCGTTGGCGCCCCATGCGGCGGAGCGCGGCGTGACGCTATTGCCGGAGACGCTGGCGCCGCACCTGTCGAACGTGCTGACGACGATGGCGGAGACGGTGGCGATGGTGGACAGTATCGGGCATCCGGCGGTCCAGACGCTATTCGATACGCACAACACGGCAGGCGAGTCGGAGCCCGCCGGGGTCTTGATCCGGCGGTATGCCACGCGCATCCGGCATGTACACGTGAACGAGATGGACGGGCGGCGTCCGGGCGAAGGGGATTACAACTTCGCGCAGGTGCTGCAGTCGCTGCGAGAAGTCGAGTATCCGGGGTGGGTGTCGGTGGAGGTGTTCCACTTTGAACCATCGGGAGAGGTGGTGGCACGGAGAGCCGCTGAGTACCTGAGGCGGATCGAAGCGGGATTGTAGGGGCGTCATCTCCTACGGGTGAGCCAGGCGGCAGCGGAGATCGCGCCGAGTGCGGCGAGGGAATACCACCACCAGGCAGTGCCCGTGGGCGAGAGGATCACTCCGACGGCGGCTGCGCCGAACAAGAGACGGAAGAGCCAACCGAGCGGACGGCAGAAATAGCCCGCGAGCGAGACGGCCCAGGCGGCAGTCGCGAGCAGCATGGAGAGGAACGCGGCGAGGGTCCACCAACTCTGGCCTTGGGCGAGAAGCCGGGGATCGAAGACGAAGGCGAAGGGGATGAGGAAACAGACGAAGCTCATGCGAAAGGCGAGCATGGAGGTCCGCATGGTGTGCGCGCCAGCGAGCCCGGCGGATGCGTAGCTGGCGAGGGCGACTGGTGGCGTGACCATCGAAAGGACGCAGTAGTACATTACGAAGAAGTGGGCAGCGAGAGGGGTGATACCCAACTGGAGAAGGGCTGGCACGAAGAGTACCGCACCGATGATGTAGGCAGCGACCGTGGGTAGCCCCATGCCCATGATGATGCAGCCGACGATGATGAGCAGCATGGCGCCGATGGAGCTGCCGTCGCTGGAGCCAATCAGTTTGGTGGAAAACTTGAGGGCGAGGTTGGACTGGATGGCGATGGCGATGATAATGCCAATGGCGGCGATCGGCACGGCGACCTGACTGGCCTGTTTGGCGCCGTCGGCGACGGTGGTGATGAACTGGCGAAGGCCCATGCGGGTCTTTGAACTGAAGAAGGAGACCGCAACGGCGCTGGCGGTCGCATAGACGGCGCAAAGCGTGGCGGAGAAGCCGACGACAAGCAAAATGACAAGCAGGAGAGGCGGAGTTAGCAGGTAGATACGCGGCAGGATGGGCGAGTGAATTGCAGCTTCACCCGCAGGCAGGGTGCCAACGCCGGTCTTGCGAGCGTTCAGGTCAATCATCATGAGTAGAGCAAGGTAGAAGGAGAGGGCAGGAATGAGGCCGGCGATGGCGATTCTGATGTAGTCGACCTGGAGGATCTCGGCGACGACGAAAGCGGCAACGCCCATGACGGGGGGCATCAGCTGTCCCCCGGTCGAGGCGATGGCGACGATGGCTGCGGAACGTTCGGCCGAATAGCCTGCCTTGCGCATAAGAGGGACGGTGAACACGCCGGTGGCTGCGACATTCGCGACGGCGCTGCCGCTGATGGTGCCCATGAGGCTGCTGGAGATGACGGCCGCTTTCGCCGCGCCACCCTGGAAGCGGCCGCTGAGGCGAAGACCAATGTCGATGAAGAGCTGCCCTCCGCCGACGGCGGAGTAGACGGCGCCGAACATGACGAAGTAGAAGACGAACTGGACCGACGTCTCGGTGGTGATGCCGAGGATGCCATTCAGCGACATGGTGAGCATTTCGACGACTGCGTCGAGGGTGAAACCGGAGAAGTTGAGCCAGCCGGGCATCCACGGTCCCGCCCAGGCGTAGGCGAGGAAGACGAGAAGCACCCCAAGAAGCGACCATCCCACAGTGCGGCGGACGCCTTCAAGCAGGACGAGGGTGAAGAGGATACCGAAGGCGATGTCGTGGGTGAGAACCGGATCCACCATCTCCATCCTCTCGGAGAGGCGCTTCAGAGAGATCATGTAATAGGCCGTGGAGGCGGCGATGGCTGCGAGGATGAGGAGGTCCACGGCGTTGACGACCATACCCCGCCAGCCCATGGGAAGCTTGAGCGGGGACCAAAGGAAGGCGAGTGCAGTGGTCATCATCAGGTGGAGGGGCCGCTCAACCATGGGCATCTGCGGGTTGACAATGATGAGCAGTTGGAAGGACAGCAGAACGAAGCCGAGCAAGACGCGGGCCGCGCGGGCGGGGGGAGTATCAAACAGCGAACTCACAGCCAGCCCTTTTCACGGTAAAAACGTTCAGCGCCGGGATGGAGTGGAATTCCGGTATTGTCAAGGGCGCCGCCGACGGCGGGGTTGAAGTCGGCCCAAGCTTTGTGTGCGCTCACCATCTCGTCTTTCTCCTCGCAGACGATTCGGGTGATGAGGTAGGCGAGGTCATCGGGCATGTCCTTGTGGACTATTAGGACAGTACCCATGTCCACGGCCTTAGTGGGTCCTGGCTGGCCCTTGAACCATTGAGGCATGGGCGTATCCTTGACGCCGGGGCCCTTGAGTTGGTCGAGTACGGCCTGGGGCAAGTCGACAAAGCGCATGCGGACGGTGGTAGTGACTTCCGTAACGGTGGGGTGGCCGCGGATAGAGGATTCGATGTAGAGGTCGGCCCTGCCGTCGCGGAGGAGGGTGGGGATCTGGTTGGTGGCAACCTGAATGATGTCACCGCCGCGGGAGATAATGTCGTGGCGGGAAGTGCCGAGGGTCTCGATTAGCATGTCCGCGACGACAGGGACGACGCTGCCTGCAGGCTTCATGACGAGTCTGGCAGGACGGCGGGAGGTGAGGGCTTTTTCCAGCGTGTCGTTACCAGTGCGGGCGATGTAGTCCTCAGTGAGCAAGGCGGTCATCCAGACGGAGTTGAGGCCGCCGGCGAGGGCTCGGATGTTGGGGCATTCGCGACCACGATAGATGGAGCCCGTCCCAGTGTAGGCCCAGACGGCGGTTGCGGCCTGTGAGATGGCCACCGATGCCTGGCCGCGTTCGACGAGAATGGGGTTACCGATGCCACCACCGCGTGCGATGACCTCGACATTGACGTTACCGGGGAGCCGTTCCTCGAGCAGTTTGGATAGGGTGGCGCCGAAGACGTACCAGGACGTACCTGGAGGCATGGCCGCGACGCTGAGGTATTCGCGCTTGCCCGCGGGTGTGCATGCGACGGCTGCAAGCAGGACGACTGCGAAGATGGTGGAGGGGATTCGCTGGGGAATTCTCATGGGCGGGGGTCAGCCGTCGACCAAGGCTGAGGAGGGATCAAGTTGCGCAACTTCGACGGCAGCCCGGATGCGCTCGCGAAGTTCCCCCTGCGGGGGCCTGATGGGTGGACGGGTGCGATCAGATTTGAATCGTCCAGCCATGACCATGGCTGCTTTCATGCGGGCGTGGGCTTCACCAGAGGGTTCGCCGGCGGCGTAGACGACGGATTTGAGACCATAAATTCGCGATTGGAGTGCTTGAGCTTTGCGAAGGTCGCCATCGCAAACAGCGGCGTATAGCGCGGTGATGAGTTCCGGAATAAAGCTGGCGAAGCCCACCAATGCGCCATCGACTCCTTGCACCATGGTGGGCAGCAGGTACTCGTCGTGGCAGGTGAGAATGGACTTTTCGGGGGCGGCGGCACGAATGGCGAGGATGTCCCTATCGTATTGCGACATTTCGCGTGTACCTATTTTGAAGGTTGTGACCCAAGGCAGGCGGGCAAGTTCGGCGAGAAGTTCAGAGGAGTAACTGGCACGCGTCCAGGCGGGGTAAATATGGACGATGAGGTTGATCTGGACAGCATTGCCGATCTCGGTGAAGTGTTCAATGACGTGCTCAGGTTTCATGCCGAAGCGAAGCCAGTAGTGTGGAGGCATGACGAGGAGTCCTTGAGCGCCGGCGGACTTGGCCTGGAGCGAGTGCTCGACAGCTTCGTCGAGGGATTCGCAGCAGATTCCCGAGATGACCGGCACCTGGCCGGCGACCTCTTCGGCAGTGATCCGGGTGACTTGGGCGCGCTCTTCTGGGCGAAGGGCGAAGACCTCCCCGGTGTGTCCGTTTGTGACGAGGCCGCCGATGCCATTATGGGCTGCGAGCCAGCGCACAAATCGCCGCAGTTCGGCTTCGTCGATCGAGTAGTCCTCGTGGTACGGTACCTGCAATGCAGGCAGAACACCTCGGAAGGGGGAGGTCAAGGGCATCGGTTCTCCTGGAAGGCCACAGTCCGCCGGAAGGGTCGGAGCGAAGACCGTTTTGAGCTTGATTATGGCATGGCGATTGACGGGCGTCGCGTTGCGGAACGTGCCGGAACGATCTCGACCAGCGGCGGGACGCGGGGAAGAGACTGGAACCACTCAGGACTTGTCCGCAAGCGCTCTAGTGATTAGCATGGCTGAAAACCCTTCATGGAGGCATGATGTCAGTGAACCGGCGATTCTTTCTCGGGGCGGCTGTAGCCGCGGCGGCTGCGAAGCCGCGAATGGCGTTTGCTGCCAGCGATGAGATCAACATCGGTATCATCGGCGCAGGCGGCCGCGGGCGGGCCCTGGTACGAGCGTTCGCCTCGGTGCCCGGGGCACGTATCGCCTA
This sequence comes from Bryobacterales bacterium, assembly GCA_003487005.1. Lineage (GTDB taxonomy): Bacteria > Acidobacteriota > Terriglobia > Bryobacterales > Bryobacteraceae > PNKE01. The sequence continues at coordinate 2,838 of DNFG01000069.1, read as the reverse complement.
CCTCTGCGACGCCGATCAGGCGTCGCTGGAGAAGACCCAAGCGCTGATGAGCCAACTGAAGCTTCCCGCGGCAAAGACGACACCGGATATGCGCCGCGTGCTCGAGGACAAGGAGATCCAGGCTGTTTCGATTTCGACGCCCGACCATTGGCATGCCCCTGCGGCGATTCTGGCATGCGACGCGGGCAAGGATGTTTATGTGGAGAAGCCGGGTTCACACAACCTCCGCGAGAGCCGACTCATCATCGATGCCGCACGTCGAAATAACAGGATCGTACAGTTGGGGACGCAGTCGCGGAGCCGGCCTTCGACGATCCGAGCGATTGAGTATTGCCGATCAGGAAAGATCGGAAAGGTCCTGATGGCGAAGGCTTGGAACATCCAGTTACGCGACCACATCGGGCACAAAGAGGACGGTCCTGTGCCACCCGGGGTTGATTACGAAACATGGCTGGGTCCGGCGCCGTGGATTCCGTTCAACGAGAACCGGTTCCACTATCGGTGGCACTGGCACTGGCACTTCGGCACAGGTGATGCGGGCAACGACGGCGCGCACCAGATCGATATCGCACGCTGGGCGCTGGGTGCCGGCTACCCGACGCGCGCCACGGGCATGGGTGGAAAATACTACTTCGACGACGATCAACAGACGCCTGACACGATGAACGTCACCTTCGAGTATCCCGGCAAGGCTCTGATCTGGGAAATGCGCATCTGGAACCCGTATGGGATGAACGACATCGAGAACGGCGTTGGCGTCTACGGAACGGACGGGATGGTTCACATCGGCCAGTATGGCCGGCGGTGGGGCTTCAAGGTGTTCGATAAGTCGGGCAAGATGGTGCATCACGACGACGGGAACGAGCCTGACGCCCACCAGCAGAACTTCATCGAATGTGTACGGTCGCGCAAGCTGCCGAACGCGGACATCGCGAGCGCGCACCTTTCGATCGTCCACTGCCATCTGGCGAACATCGTGGCGCGGACGGGTCACAACATCCGGTTTGACCCTGGAACTGAGACGGTGATCAACGACCCTGAGGCGAACCTGTTCATCAAACGCGCATATCGCTCTCACTGGGGAACGCCGAAGTTGCTTTAGAACGCTTCGCGGACAACGGAGTTGTCCGCCTCGCCAAGTCCCCGCTCCTCCATCTCCTCGAGGATGCGCTGGTGCAGGGCTGAGAGCGGCAGCCGTGCGTGGCGCCGCTCTCCGTTGGCGATGATGAGGCGAACGTCCTTCAGGTGTTGCGAAAGTCGGGCTTCCGGTGCGTAGTCGCGTTCGAGCATCTTACGCCCCTTGATGTCCATGACGCGCGAATAGGAAGAACTGCTCATCAGCACCTGGAGCGCGATCGCGGGATCCAGGCCTGAGGCTTCGGCGAAACCGAGAGCTTCGGCAAGCACGAGACGGTTAAGTCCGAGCACGAGGTTGGTCACCAACTTCATGCGGGCGCCGCTGCCCCAGGGGCCGACATGGAAGCTTTGCCGGGAGAAGGTGGCGAAGATGTCGCCGCAGGCATCGAAGTGTTCGCGGCGGCCGCCCACCATGGTGATGACGTCCGAGGCTCGCGCCTGCTTGCTGGATCCGCCGACGGTGGCGTCCAGATAGCACATCCCGAGGGTTTCGAGTTGCGGCCCGAAGGCAGCGACTTCGTCGGGATCCCCGGTGGTGGTGTCGATCACCAGAGTCCCTGGGCGCATGTGGCGTGCGGCTTCGGTCAGGACTTGCGCTGCGATTGAGGAATTGGGCAGGCTCAGCAGCACGCGTGTACAGGCTGGCCAGACCTCGCCGGGCGAATCCACCGCCAGGCCCCCGAGTCGCTGCAATTCCTGCCGTTTCTCCGCGACTGGGTCAAAGCCCGTGATGTGGAAACCTGACGCGAGAAGTCGCTCGGCCATGGCGCTGCCGAGCAGACCGAGGCCGATCAGTCCGATGCGCTCGTTGTTACTGGCGGACATAGGTGGAAATGGTTAACCTCCGGTCAGCGGTGCGGCACGAATGGTTCGATCAGCCAGCGGCCCGGTTTCAGGCTAATGCCTTCGATCAGTTCGGCGCCGAGACAGACTTGGGGTTCGCCGCCGGGCTGAGTTAGATGGTACAACCGGATCGGGTCCACGGTGTACCACTCAGGATACTCGTTTAAACGCGCGTAATTTCGCGCGAAGCCCCAAATGCGGCGATGTCGCGCGGCATCGAAACGCACCTCGATTGGCCCGTCGGCGCGGATCACCAGAAGAAGCCGGTCGTCCTTGCGAACCGCGCCTACCCCGCGGCCGGAGATCCATTGGGCTGGCCGCACGCCGTGGCTGTGCATCAGCGCATACAGTTGCAGCGTGCGGCTGAAGTTTCCGTCGCCGTACCAATTCTCGACCAGCCCGCCGGGTTGCTGCGACATCTCCATGATCCGGATTTCGGACTCGACCCAGGTAAAGGCTTCGTCCACCGGCTCGCGAGCCAGTAGATAAATGGCGCTTTCGATAGTGTCGGTGTAGCCGTTCACGGACCCACGATCGCCCCAGTCAACATTGCGGTACTTGGGGAGGTTTCGGAGAACGTGGCGCACGGCGTCGCGGTACTTCGTCTCGCCAGTCACCTGGTAGAAGGAGTAGATGGCGGCGTAGACGTAGCCCCACGTATCAGCGTACTGTTCCGCCAGTTCTCCCTCGGGCTTAAGCGTCTCTGGATTGATGCTGTTGTAGAGCATGCCGCCGTCGGCGGCGGAAGCGAGAATCCGGTCGAACATGTTGCGCAGCGGGGCACGGTAGCCTTCGCAGCGGGTGCCGCCAAGCTGGCATTCGACGGCATAGTGGGCTAATAAAAGTAATGCTGTTCGA
>DNFG01000323.1 GCA_003487005.1 Bryobacterales bacterium | reverse complement strand
TGAACCGGAGGTACCGGTGTCTGGATTTTGACTATACGGAAGCGGCTGATGTCGAGCAGCCTGCCGGCGCGTTTCTTCTGGTCCGCCGTGAGGCCTGGATGCGTGTGGGCGGGTTCGATGAAGGCTTCCACCCCTTGTGGTTTGAGGACGTGGACTTCCTGAAGAGGATGCGTGATGCCGGGTACGGCACGCGCTACCTGCCTGGGGCGCGAGCGCGCCACGTGGGTGCCGACTCGATCGGTCAGTTGGAGTGGGGCGCCCGGCAGTTATACTGGTGTGGTAGCCTTCTGAGATACACTGTCCGCCATTTCCGTCTGCCGGAAGTAGTTGTTGTGGCTGGAGCAGTGGTACTCGGGTCGATGCCGAGGGCTGTGACGGGGATGATCCGGCGCCGGTCGATCCAACCTTTGGGGGTTTATGGTCAAGTGGTGCGGCTCACCTTGGGGTGCCTGCGAACCGGGCGAAGTCAGTCCGGCGGGGCGCCTGTCGAGGCTCGGTGTGCCGATGACGTTCGTTCACGGATGTAAGCGATTCTCTGGAGATTTTGCCTCTTTTTCATGGCTTCGAACGAATTAGTGACCGTCACCCTGGTGACTTACAATAGCGGGCGCTACATCAAGCGCTGCCTTGAATCCGTCCTTGCGCAAAAGGGACCGAGGATCGAGATTATCGTCATCGATAACAACTCGACCGACGGTACCCGGGATATCCTTGAACACTACGAAGACCGCTGCCGGATTGTGTACAATTCCGGCAATATTGGTTTCGCGGCGGCGCAAAACCAGGCGATCGAACTTTCTCGCGGTTCGTGGATTCTGACGCTGAACCCCGATGTCCTGCTGATGCCGTACTTCATCCAGGCTCTGCTCGAGGCGGGCCGGTTGGACAACCGGATCGGCACGGTTTGTGGAAAGCTGCTGGTGATGAGCCCGGACTTCGACATTGAAGCCCGGCCGCGCGTGGATTCCACGGGCATCTATTTCACCCCCCATCTGCGGCACCTGGACCGGGGCAGCCGCGAGGTGGACAATGGCCATTACCTGAAGCGAGAGTATGTTTTCGGGGCAACGGCTGCCGCCGCTCTATACCGGCGGACGATGATCGATGATATTTCGATCAACGGCGAGTTTTTCGATCCCGATTTCTTCGTATACCGGGAAGATGCCGATGTGGCATGGCGGGCGCAACTGCTGGGTTGGCGGTGTCTGTACACCCCGTACGCGCGCGGGTATCATGTCCGCGCGGTGTTGCCGGGCAACCGGCGGGTTCTGCCCCGCGAGATCAACATGCACTCGGTGAAGAACCGGTTCCTGATGCGGGTGAAGAACATGACCGGGGATCTTTACCGGCGGCACTGGTTCGCGATCACTGCCCGGGATTTCGTGGTGGCTTCCTGCTGCGTGCTTTACGAGCACTATTCCCTGCGCGGGTTCTGGCATGTCATCAAGAGCTGGGGCCGGACCTGGGAGAAGCGGCGGCAGATCATGGCGCGCAAGCGGGTAAGCGATGAGTATATCGCCGGCTGGTTCCGCTACGAACCGGTCAGCCGCCCCGCGCCCAAGAAGGCCGCCACGGTGCTTCAATCCCGCGCGCAGACCGCGGAAAGTTGATATTTTCAAACGGATGTTCGACCTGTCCCGGCGCGCCTGGCTGACTTCCGCCGCCGGCTTCGCTCTTGTTCCGCGACTGCAGGCTCAGTCCACCCGCGCGCAACTCCTGGGCGGCTTCCGGAACCCTCCCCGGAGCGCCAAACCCCACACCCGCTGGTGGTGGCCGGGCAGCGCGGTGACGCCGACCTTATTGACGCGCGATCTCGAAGAGATGAAGCGGGCGGGGCTGGGCGGCTTCGAGGTGACGGTGGTCTGGCGCTTCTACGAAAAGGGCAACATCGACTACCTTTCGCCTGCCTGGTTTGAAGCCGTCCGCCATGTTCTGCGCGAGGCGCAACGGCTGGATCTGGGGGTGGCGCTGACCTTCGCGCCCGGCTGGGATTTCGGCGGACCCTGGGTGGCGCCCTCCGATCGCAGCAAGGTGCTGGCGGTATGCTGGGAGGATTTCACCGGCCCCTTTTCTTACGAAGGTCCGCTGCCGCGGTTCAAGGACGCGGGCACGCCCACAACCGGTCTCTACGCCTATCTAACCGACGTGGAAGGCAAACCCGCGGATCAGGACGCAGTGGTGGCAGTGATTGGCGGGCGGTTGACCGTGGGCGATGCGCTCGATCCGGATTCCCTGGTGGATCTGACCCACGATTTCCGCGGCGAGGCAGGCCGCTGGCTGATGGAGCACGGTCACTTCCGCCTGATGGCGTTCCGCCTGCGGTATACCGGCCAGCAGAACGCGTCGCAGGATCTCGACAATCCCCGCAGTTTCGTGGTGGACCATCTCAGCCGGGAAGCCATGGAGCGCTATCTCGCGCCCATCAGTGAGCAGTTCGGCCGGGAGTTCAAGCCGTGGCTTGGGTCCACCATCGAGTCGATCTTTTCCGACAGTTTTGAAGTGGTGCCGCTGCGGGACACGCTGTTGTGGAGTAACTCGACTTTGGCGGAGTTCGAGCGGCGAAAAGGCTATGACCTGAAGCCATACCTGCCCGCGCTGTGGTTCGACATTGGTCCGCTGACGCCGCGCGTGCGTTACGACGTGAACGAGGTGCTGCATCAACTCGCGCTGGAGTTTTGTTACGACCCGTTTCTTGAGGCCTGCGAGCGGCTGGGTGTGAAGGGCCGGATGCAGCCGCACTATCGCTTTAATGCGGAGATTGTCGCGGGGGCCGGACGCGCACACCAGGCGGATACCGAAGTCACGACGGCGCGGTACGAAACGGTGGCGGATCCCCGGAAGGCGACGGCCTCGGGCGCACGGTTCGCGGGCCGTTCCGTGGTGTCGGCCGAGGCCTATACGTTTCTGCACCGCGAGCGCTACCGGGCCACGCTGGAGGAGATGAAGATTGCGTCCGACGCATTCCTGCGCGACGGCGTGACGCAGATCTGGAATCATGGCTGGCTATTCACGCCCGAGCCGGAAGTGGCGCCGACCCGCGATTTCTTCGCCTGTGAACGGATTCAGCCGTGGATGCCGTGGTGGCCCCACTACCGGCATCTGGCGGAATACATCGCCCGGGCGTCGTGGCTTTTGCGCCAGGGCCGGTTCGTTGCGGACGTGCTGTTGTACTCCCCGCAAGCGCAGGTGTGGAGCGAACGGGCGATTTTCAATATAGAGCAGCGGGTGATGAAGTATGGCGATGTGCCGCGCTTGCTGCTGACGCACGGCTACGACTATGACGTAGTGAATGACGATCTCCTGCAGAACGGGGCCGAATTCCGGGACGGCAGGGTTTGGATCAACGGGCACGCGTACCGGGTTGTGGTTCTCGCGGCGGTTCACACGCTGCCCCTGGCGACTTGTCTGGCTCTTGAGAGATTCCTGGATGCCGGAGGGCAGGTGGTGGCGTTGGATGTGCAACCCATCCGGGCGGCCGGCACGCAAGGTATTCACGAGGAGGCGGTGATTGATCGCGTGGCGCGCCGTTTTCACCGGATAGACTACGGCTGGAAGCCGAACAGCTTTTCGCCACAAGAGCAACCATATCAGCCGTTGCCTCCGCTCGACCGGGGGCGGACCGCGCTGCTCAAATGGTTGGGCGAAGTGGTGGAGCCGCAGTTCCGGGCCCCGGAGGGTGTTACCTTTCAACACCGGCAGGTGGATGGAATGGACCTGTTCTTCGTCACCAACCTGGGTGCGGACGCCTTCGTGGGGCGCGCCGGCTTCCGGGTGCGCTCGGGGCGGCGGGCTGAACTGTGGGACGCGATGACGGGGGGGACAAGTGGTGGCGGGCAGGCGCCGGAACTGGAATTAGCGCTCGAGCCCGGCGAGTCGGTGTTTGTCCTGTTCTCCGGCCAGCGGCAACGCCGGACTCCGGGTGCGCGGAAGATCCGGATGGAGCGCGAACTGAGTGGACCGTGGCGGTTGGAGGTGGCGGGTGTTCGTTTTCCGCGGGCGGAGTTTGAAGCCGCGGCGTTGACTCCCTGGAATGAAGATCCCGCGTTACGTCACTTCTCTGGGGAGGGGGTTTACCGGCAGAGCATCGACGTCCCGAGGCGCGATGCGTTGCTCGACCTGGGTGAAGTGGGCTGCACGGCGGAGGCGTTTGTGAACGGGCAACCGCTGGGAGTGCGCTGGATGCGCCCGTTTCGTTTTGAAGTGCCCCGCCGCCTGCTCCGGCGGGGGCGGAATGAGCTCGAAATCCGAGTGCGAAATACGCTGCTGGCGCACGTTCAGAGCCTCGAGAGTCCGCCGGGGCTCAACGAAGATCTGCGCCTTTACTACGGCGCCGCCCGGCCGGAGACGGAGCGGCAGTTGACTGGGTGGAAGCGGGATCTCACGTTCTCGCCGCTGCCGCTGAGTGGCCTTGCCGGGCCGGTGCTGTGGAAGGTGCTGGCTTGAGACTCCGAATCGCGCTGCTCGGCACTCGAGGAATCCCCGCGCGGTATGGCGGGTTCGAGACGTTTGCCGAAGAACTCTCGACGCGCCTCGTCGAACGCGGCCACGAAGTGACGGTGTACTGCCGGGACGCGTTCGTGGAACCTGAGTACCGCGGCGTGAACCTCGTGCATCTGCCGCCGGTCCGCCACAAGTACCTCGAGACGCTGGCCCACACGTTCACGTCCACGCTCCATTTGCTGCGCCACCCGGTGGACGTGGCCTTGTACTGCAATGGCGCGAACGCGATTTTCACCTGGATGCCCCGCCTGCGCGGGATGCCGGTGGCGCTCAACGTGGACGGGCTTGAACGCAAGCGGAAGAAGTGGAACCGGGCGGCGCGCGCCTGGTATTACCTCTCGGAGTGGCTGTCCACGTTCTGCCCGACGGAGATCATCACGGATGCGCAGCGCATTCAGGACTACTACCACGAACAGTGGAAGGCGGCGTCCACATTCATCCCGTATGGGGCCCCGATGGGCCAGATAGCGCCGGGGGCGATCCTGGAGCAATTGGGGCTGGCTCGCCGCCGGTATTTCCTCTACGTGACAAGATTCGAACCTGAGAACAATCCGCTGCTGGTCCGGCGGGCGTTTGAGCGGGTCGCAACGGATTTGCGGCTGGCCCTGGTGGGGGACGCGCCTTACGCGGCGGAGTACATCCGCCAGGTTCGGGACACACTCGACCCACGAGTGGTGCTGCCCGGCGCGATTTATGGCGACGGGTATAACGAGCTTCAGGCCAATTCGTTCGCCTATATCCACGCCACCGAGGTGGGTGGCACGCATCCGGCATTGATCGAAGCGATGGGCCGTGGAGCGCTCGTGCTGTACCTGCGCACTGCCGAGAATGAAGAGGTGGCCGGGGGAGCAGGTCTTGCATTCACGGACGAAGAAGATCTGGCCCACCTGCTGCGCGGAGTATTGGCGATGACGGAAGATCAGCGCGAACGACTGCGCGCCGCGGCGATCGAACGTGTGCGGACCCGCTACAGTTGGAATGCCGTGACGAATGCTTACGAGGCGCTGCTCCGCCGGCTTCACGAATCGCGAGGATAGAGATTCATGGTTCCCATTACCTATCGCTGTTGGATGGAAGTATCGCGCGCCCAACTGGCGGCCAATTACAATGCCGTGTGCGCGGCGGTCGGACCGGGTGTTGAAGTGATGCCGGTGGTGAAGGCTGACGCGTACCGCCACGGGTCTGTTGAAGTGGGCCGCGTGCTACAGCACGAAGGCGCTCGCTGGCTCGCGGTCAGCAATGTCGAGGAGGGTGTTGTACTCCGCCAGGGAGGGGTCACGACCAACATTCTGGTTATGGGCGACTTCCTTCCCTTCGAGCGGCCTGCCCTGATCGACTACGACCTGACGCCCTGCATCCATTCCCTGCCCCAACTCGCGGATTACCACCGGATGGGCGCCGCGCTGGGCCGCCCACTGCGCTACCACCTGGCCGTGGACACCGGAATGAGCCGCCTGGGGGTTCGGGAGGCACCAGCAGCGCTGGTTGAGGGCGTCCTCGCCGCCACCGGTGCGCGCCTCGAAGGGCTGATGACCCACTTCGCCTCTTCGGGCAACTACGCGTCATCGCAGACGGCGGATCAGGTACGCGCCTTTCTCGCCGTGCGTGAAGCGTTCACCGCGGCGGGCATTGACCCGAAGTTCGTCCATCTGTCGAGCAGCATCCCCGTCGCGTACGGGCGGCGGGAGGCGTGGGGCAACATGGTCCGGCCCGGCCACGCCATCTACGGATATGTCAGCCCGGTGCGAGGCGGCGCGCCGCCGCCGGTGGTGGACGTGAAGCCGGCGATGAACTGGAAGGCGCGGATCCTGGAGGTGAAGGATCTGCCGGCCGGCGCGCTGGTTGGCTATGGAGCGATGCACCGGTGCGAGCGGCCCACGCGGATGGCGGTGGTGGCCGTCGGTTACGCGGACGGTCTGCATCACCGGTTATCCAACAAGGGAAAAGTCATCGCCAACGGCACGTTGGTGCCGATTTTGGGGGCGATTTCGATGGATTTGACGTCCATTGACATCACCGATTGCCCGCCGCTGGGCCCGGGGGATCCGGTGACACTGGTCGGCGCCGAGGGCGCTGTGTCGTTGGACGTGCAGCAGATAGCCCGCACGGCGGGCACGATCAGCTACAGCATTCTCTGCGGGATCGGGCAGCGGGTGAAGAGAGTCTACTACTGATTGGGGGTGGAGCCTCTTCTCACGGCGGTGATATAACCGGGTCTGATTGTCGCGAACTCGTGATAAACTACAGCCACTTTCCCAAGAAAGGACCCGGCTATGATCATCCGGCCCGTGATTGCACTTCTGATTTTCGCCATGTCCCCGGCTGCGGCGCAGTTTCACCCTGGGAGCCGCCCGCAGGCGATCGTGGAGCCCTTTTTCGACATCATCTTCCCGCATGTTGTTTCCGGCGGTTCCTGGACGACGCGGATTACGCTGATGAACATGGAGTCCGCGCCCGCCCGCGGTTCCGTACTCTTCAGCGACACGCAAGGTGACGAACTCTTCCTCGAATTCACGGGCATTGACGGGCCCGTTTCGCTGTTGGACTACACTATCCCGGCGAACGGCGCCATCTCGATCGAGACCGTCCCTTCGGCCAACATCCAACAAGGCTATGCCCTGCTGGCTGGCTTCGCGCCGTTCGGCAACGAGCGCGCAGTAAGCGGCATTGTCGTCTTCCGGCAGACGGTCGAAGGGCGGCCTCCGTTCGAGGCCTCCGTGCCCCTAAGCCCGATCACCGAGCGGCGTTTCCGCATTCCCTTCGACAACACCGGCGGCTACCAGACCGGGATCGCGCTCACCGTACCCGGGATCGACAGCAGCGGCGGTATGACCTCGACCCCGACGCGGATCGAGGCCCAATACTGGGACGACTCGGGCGTCCCCATCGGCTCGGCCTCCTTCTACGTTCCCGCATTTGGGCAGGAGGCCTTTGCACTGAGCGCCAAATTTCCCGCGCTCGCCGGACGCCGAGGCGTGATTGAGTTCCGGTCCACGGGAGAACTGATGGCTGCGATGGGCCTGCGCTTCCATCCCGGTGGCGCCTTCACCTCGCTGCCAACCGCATCGCTGGTTGAATGGCACAGCGAATCGCCGGGCGTCGTCGCCTCCAGGCCTTGATGCCGTCCGGCTCGGGCGTCAGCTCAGCCGGAATCGCCTGAAGCCGCCTGTGTTGAAAAACGACCCGAGGCCGACACGGCCTGCGGCCAGGCTCAAATCCGAGCCGCGCAGCGAGGGGTTCAACTCGCCGTCGACCCATGTTTCCACCAGTCCCGCCGCAGCGTCGTAGACCACGCGCACCTTGTGCCAGCCCGCGGTTGGCAGCGCGCACGGCCCTTGCTCCGGGCTGATCCGGACGCGGTCGCCGCCATAGACGTGGAAGATGCCGTTGTGGACCGGTTGTTCGCTGCCGGTATCGTCGCTCAGGTGAACGTAGTTGAAGTGGGAGGGACCACGCCAGGCGTATACGATGATCAGCGACCCGCGCGGCGTCTGTTTGCGGATTTCGCATTCGATCGTGAACTTCTCGAGCGGTGGGCCCTCGAGCAGGGCGTACTGGAATGGCTTGCGTGGCGAATCGGCTTTCGGGCGCGCAGTGATCAACTCGAGCGTTTCTTCGCCGTCCTCGCGCGTGACGCGCCAGTCGGCCCCCAGGGGGACGGACCACCGGTGCCCGAAGGCCTCCAAACGGTCGGCCGCCGGCAAACGCCCCGCGGCCAGCAAGGGAAGGGTCAACAGAGTACGCCTGAGCATGGCACACCCATTCTATCCCCGCCCGTTGACGCGACGAACCGTGCCCGGATACGATGCCCGTCAATCATGCTCCGACGCTCCTTTCTCTCCACTGCCGCCGCACTCGCATTGCCGTTGCGCGGCCAGGGTTCCACCACCCAAATCGACGTGATGGTGAACGAGCCGATTGCCACCATTGCGCCCGAAATCTACGGCCATTTCGTCGAGCATCTCGGCGCCGTGGTTTATGACGGCATCTGGGTGGGCGAATCGTCGAAGATCGCCAATGTACGCGGGGTCCGCAAGGCGCTGCTGGACGCCCTCCGCGCCATCAAGCCGGCGGTTATCCGCTGGCCGGGCGGCTGTTTTGCCGATCAGTACGACTGGCGCGACGGCACAGGTCCTCACGCGCAGCGTCCCACCCGCACGAACTTCTGGGTCGATTCCCGGGAATGGCCGAAGAACGCGCGCCGCGATGGGCCGGAGACCTTCGACCCCAACCATTTCGGCACGGTCGAGTTCGTTCGCTTCTGCCGCGCGGCTGGGGCGGAGCCCTACCTGGCAGCCAATCTGCGCAGCCTTCCGGCGCAGGACTTCTGGCGCTGGGTCGAATACTGCAATGCGCCGGCCGGGTCCACCACGCTCGCCCGCTTGCGAGAAGCCGACGGTGAACGCGCGCCGCTCAAGGTTCGTTATTGGGGTGTTGGCAACGAAAGTTGGGGCTGTGGGGGCAACTTCTCGGCGGATGAGTACGCGGTTGAGTTCCGGCGGTTCACGGCCTGGCTGCCGTCTTACGGGGTCGACCTGGCCCTGATCGGTTCAGGTCCAAATGGCGACAGCCGCGAGTGGACCCGCAAGTTCTTCGAGAAGGCCGGACGCTCCGGACTTGGCAAACTCTGGGGTTGGGGCGCCCATCACTACTCCTGGAACGCCAGCGGCGGGCGGACCCGCGACTGGTTCGACGGCAAAGGGGATGCTGTCCAGTTTGACGAGGAACAATACTACGAGATTCTCAGTCAGGCCAACAGCATGGACAGCATCATCCGCTCCCAGTGGGGGGTGATGGGGGAAGCCGACCCGCAACATCGCGTCAAACTCGCCATCGACGAGTGGGGCTCCTGGTACAAGCCCGGAACTGAACCCTTCCCCGAAGCCCTGATCGGCCAGCAGAACACGATGCGCGATGCCGTGCTCGCCGCACTCAGTTTCGACATCTTCCACCGCCATGCCGAAAAGGTTGCCATGACAAACATCGCGCAACTGGTGAACTGTCTCCAGTCGCTGTTCTTCGCGCATGAGGACAAGTTTGCGCTCACGCCGACATACCACGTTTTCGAAATGTATTCGCCGCACCAGGGCGGTCAGGCGCTGCGCACCGAAGCCGTCGAGCCTTCGATTTCTTATAAGCGCAACGGCCAGCCAGCCCTGCTGCCGCGCCTGAGCAGTTCTGCGTCGCTGAAGGGCCGGACGCTGACCCTCACACTGTCGAACCTGCACATGAAACAGGCCGCCGAGGTCACCATCCGCCTGCACGGAGCGCAACCCTCCACGGTGGAGGCAGTCACCCTTGCCGCGGAAGATCCACGCGCCCACAACACGTTCGCGCAGCCGAACGCGGTTCAACCGGCGAAGTCCGCGGCCTCGGTCAAGGGGGAACTGCTCGCCGTCATCTGCCCGCCGGCTTCGGTCTCGCGGCTCACGGTTGCCCTTCGTTGATCCGCTGGTAGAAAGACTTCAGCCGGTCCACGTAGACATCAGCGGCCGTGAAGACCAGATCGTTGTGACCCGCGCCCGGGACGCTCACAAACTCCTTCGGCTCCACGGCCATTTCGAAAAGGCGGCGGCCATGCCGTTGCGCGATCACTTCGTCCCGGTCGCCGTGGAAAATCAGGAGGGGTGAGCCGATCTCCGGAATCCGTGCCCCAGCATTGAATCCCCGCGCGACCAAAGGCCCGACGAGCGGCAGTATGCCGCCCGCCACGGCCTGAACCGAGGGGAACGGCGCCTCAAGAACGACGCCGGCGCAATCGACTTCCGCGGCCAGAAGGACCGCAACGGTCGAGCCGAGTGACTCACCGTGAATGACAATTCGAGAGGGCGCCCAGCCCTGTGTCCGCAGCCAGTCGTAGCCGGCGCGGGCGTCCCGCAAGAGTCCCTGCTCAGAGGGCGAACCCTCGCTCCGGCCGTAACCTCGATAGTCCACCACGAGAACAGTGCTTCCGGCCTGGCGCAACCTCTCGATGTGAGTGGCGCGATGGGTGACGTTGCCGGCGTTGCCATGGAGAAAAAGCGTGGCCACCGCGGCTTCACCGGACGGCGTCCACCAGGCGTGAAGCCGGGCCCCGTCGCTTGCGGTCAGAGTGACATCCTCGACGCGGAGGCGATCGCGCAGATCCCAGTAGCCATCGGGAAACCGCATCGGATGATAAAGGGACATTCGGGCCAGGACGTGGGCGGCTAACAGGAACATCAGCACGAGCACGCCGGCTTGAAGGGCGATTCGCATCGTACTCAATGTATCAATGGCCTAACTGAAGGGGGGTGATTGGAGGGGGATTGGTGGACGGCATGGGATTCGAACCCACGACCCCCGCATTGCGAACGCGGTGCTCTCCCAGCTGAGCTAGCCGCCCACTCGGGTCTCCACTTCAACTATAACACGGACCCAGCCCGCTACAATAAGAACTGAACTTCCATGGAGCAGTCAAAACTGGACCCCACGCTCGAGAAAATGCGGCGCGACTGGGACGAACGCGCCCGCGAGAATGCCCGCTTCTACGTCAACACCGAGCGCACCGACTGGACCGACGACGATTTCTTCGCCTCCGGCCGCCGCACCGTCGCCGAGGAGATCCTCACCGACATGACCAATATCTGCCAGGGGAAAGAACCGGCGCAGATGCGCGTCCTCGAAATCGGGTGTGGCGCCGGGCGCGTCACCCGCGCACTCTCGGACCTCTTCGGCGAGGTCCACGGCGTCGATGTCAGTGGCGAAATGGTCGCCCTCGCCCGCGAGGCCGTCAAGGATCTGCCCCACGCGCACGTCTATCAGAACAATGGGATGGATCTCTCCGTCATCCCCGTCGATGGGTTCGACTTCGCCTTCTCGACGATCGTTTTCCAGCACATCCCCTCGCGTGAAGTGATCGAGAACTACGTCCGAGAAGTCCACCGCCTGCTGCGTCCCGGCGCGCTTTTCAAGTTCCAGGTCCAGGGCGACGCTTCCATCCAGAACGACCCCGACGACACCTGGCTTGGCGCCGCCTTCAGTGACGAAGAAGCCGTCGCCATGGCCGAACGCTGCGGCTTTGAACCCCGCCACCGCCACGGTGCCGGACAGCAGTACTTCTGGCTCTGGTTCTTCAAGAAATAGCCCCGGTTCTGACCCCCGCCCGGCGCCGCGCTACACTGGAAGGGTCCGATGTGACCACCGTCCCCACTGTCCCGGCCTGAACTCCCCCGTCGCGTCGCGCCGGCTCCGTCAGGCCCCTCGCCCTCCCGATCCCTTGTCTGCCGAGGAGCCCTCTTTGTCTGCCATTGACCTAACCGGAAGCCTGGAAGCCCGTCTGCTGAATCTGCGCGACGAGGTCCGCCGCCGGCGCTCGTTCGCCATCATCTCCCACCCCGACGCCGGCAAGACCACCCTCACCGAAAAACTCCTCCTCTTTTCGGGCGCCGTCCATGCCGCAGGCTCCGTACGGCCCAAGAAGAACCGCGGCCACGCCACCTCCGACTGGATGGAAATGGAGCAGGCCCGCGGCATCAGCATCACCTCCACCGTCCTCCAGTTCGAACACGACGGCTGCCTGTTCAACCTCCTCGATACCCCCGGCCACCAGGACTTCAGCGAGGATACCTACCGGACCCTGACCGCCGCCGACAGCGCCGTCATGGTCCTCGACGCCGCCAAGGGCATCGAGGCGCAGACCAAAAAGCTCTTCGCCGTCTGCCGCATGCGCCAGACCCCCATCCTCACTTTCATCAACAAACTCGATATGCCGGGCCTCGAACCCCTCGAACTGCTCGACGAAATCGAACGCGTACTCGGCGTCGCTGCTTGTCCCGTCAACTGGCCCGTCGGCTATGGCGGGCAGTTCCGCGGCGTCGTGGACCGCGCGACCCGCACGCTGGTCGAATACCATGGCGGCGCCGGCGGCGCCCTCCGGCCCGACGCGGAACTCGTGGCGGTCGATTCGCCCGCATTTGACGCGGAAGTGGGCCCCGCCCTCGCCTCCAAAGTCCGTGACGAGTTGGACCTCCTCGAAGGCGCAACTCCCCGCTTCGACCCCGAGGCATTCCGCGCCGGCACCCAGACCCCCGTGTACTTCGGCAGCGCCCTGAAAAACTTCGGCATCGACCGCCTGCTCGAAGCCCTCGTCCATCTCGCCCCCTCCCCGCTGCCCCGCCGTTGCCTGACGAACGGTCCCGTCATCCCCGACAAGCCCGGCTTCTCTGCCTTCGTCTTCAAGATCCAGGGCAACATGGACCCCAACCACCGCGACACCATGGCCGTCCTCCGGATCTGCTCCGGCCGCTTCGAGCGCGACATGCTTGTCCACCACGCCCGCCTCGGCAAGAAGTTCAGGATGACCCGGCTCCACCGCCTCTTCGCCCGCGACCGCGAAACCGTTGACGAAGCCTTCGCCGGCGATGTCGTCGGCGTCGTCAACCCCGGCATGTTCCTCATCGGCGACACCCTCAGCGCCGAACCCGGCATCGAATACGACAAAATCCCGAGCTTCGAACCGGAACACTTCGCCGTCCTCCGCTGCGAGGACATGGCCCGCAACAAGCAGTTCCGCAAGGGCGTCACCCAACTCGCCGAAGAGGGTATCGTGCAGGTCTATCACGCCATCCACTCCGGACGCCGTGAGCCGATCCTCGGCGCCGTCGGCCGCCTCCAGTTCGATGTCGTCGAATCCCGGATGTGGCAGGAGTATGGCGCCCGCGTCAAGGCGATCCCTGTTGATTACTTCTGCGCCCGCTGGCTCCTCGCCGACGCCGCCAGGCTTGCCAAAGTCAAATGGCCTTCCACCGGCGTCACCCTCGCCGAAGACCAGCACGGCGCCCCCGTCTGCCTCTTCAACTCCAAATGGGATCTCTCCATGCTCTCCCGCGAGAACCCCGACATCCAGCTCAGCGTCACCGGCGCCCACGCCCAAAGCCGGGAGTAGCGGGACGCCCTTGCGCCTCGAACAGATCTGTTCGAGAACGAAGCGCTGAAGGACGCGGCCTGACCGCCCCGCCAACCACGTCAGAACCGGTCAGGGACCCGCCCCACAACAGTTCGCATAGACAGCGTTTGGACCTGCAGATCGTTCTCGATCCACGCCCTGTAAATTCGTGACACTTCGGCAATCTGAAGCCCACGAGGCAATCCACCAACAGGCAGTTGGGAGCCGACGCTCTCGATGGTGTCGGCCCAGAGCGGCGCCGCACCGGCGAAGCCGGCCTCGCCTCGGCGGGCAGTCTCGTCCGAGGGATGACTGGCCACCTCCCTCAGTCCGGCGTCCCGAAACAGGGCGGGGAGATGACTGGCCATCCGGTTGTCCCAGCCGTTCCCCTCGCGCCACGCCAGGAAGGCTTGATAGAAGGCCAGAAACTCCGCGGGTGGGACGGGTTCCCACCGGTTCTCCTCGTGGTCGAAATCAAGGACCACCAATAACCCTCCCGGTTTAGCGGCTCGCCTCATCCGGGCGATCGCATCGGCCGGGTTTCCAACCCATTGCAGGGTTCGCGCCGCGGTCACGATATCAAACTGCTCACGGGCCTCGAGTTGAAGAGCATCGCCGGATTCGAACCGCAGGTTCCCTCGGCTTCCGTGCTCTTCGCGGGCCAGCGCCAGGAGATGCTCATCACGGTCGATCCCCACGACGCTTCCGGCCGCCCCCACCGCGCGAGCGATGCCGGCCGTAATCGACCCCGTCCCGCAACCCACGTCCAGGACCGACAGACCCGGCCGCAGGAGGGCGGCCAGGTGACGATGGTGCTCCGCAAGAGTCCTCCGGCCCAGGATGCGGGGATCGGACCGGTGCTGCTGGGAACTCATCGCGAGAGGAAGTTCTCCACACTGTCCAGACGCGCCAGACGCGCAGACGCGTCAGATACGGGGTGGGTGTTTGTTCGCTGGAATAAGGACGCCATCTCAACGACTTACCGTGGCGGCAGCGTGCCGACACGAATCACCTGGCGGGGCTGAATCCGATTGAGGGCGGCGAGGCAGTCAGGGACGGCCGGAAGCAAGTCCTGAATCCGGTTCGACCTTGCTCGGACGATCATAACGGCGATTCGGCCCGAACTGAGATCCTGCTGGTGAGGGAGGTTCTTGTCGAGGGTCAGCAAGACGTCGAACGGGGCTTCGGCGAGCGCCAGGAGTTCCCCATTTTTCTTCCTTGACCAGCCGCATTCGACGACCGTGCGGCACTCGTGGCCAAGCAAATGGCCGGCGAGTTTGCGGGGCAGGTTCTCATCGAGGAGGATTCTCATCGAGGGTTGGTCAGAAGCGCCTTCGCTTCCTCCAGTGCTGCGATGGCTGCCTCGCGGGTGACCGAAGGAAAGTTGTCCAGGAACTCATCGAGCGTATCACCGGCTTCGAGGTAGTCGATGAGCGAATCGACCGGCACGCGCGTGCCTCGAAAGCAGGGTGTACCACCCAGGATCTCCGGATCGCTCACGATGACAGACTCGTGTGCCATGGGACAACTCCTCGCCCCCAGTTTAGCAGGGGAGTGCGTTTTGCCAATGGTTCGAAATCGACATAGTGGTACCCCGGGTTGACCGTTCCGCGCCGTTCCGCCGAAGCCGATTTGCGACGGGCGACTCCGGCGGGAACACTCACCGTCAGCCTGCCCATCAGGATTTTGCTGAACTTGACAGACACAACTTCGTGGCCGGGGCTTCCAGTTGATGGGAATGGCGGTGCGCTTGTGTATTTGGAGGGCATCTACCCTAACCCTTGCGGCAGGCCGCAAACCCTTTGTGAATCAATGACCTTCGCCGCACTTTCGCCGCGGGCGGCGAGTTGATGAAAGCCCACGACCACAAGGATGCGGGCGGCGTCATTTCAGAGTTGCGGAGGGCCGCCCCCCCCTACCTCTTCACCAAAAACGGCCACTCCCAGATCCAGCGCATATCGTAGACACTCATCGCCATGTACGCGCCCGCCGCCAGCACCGCCACCAATGCCACCACGATGAACAACACCTTCGACCAGGGGAACCTCTTGCCCTCCCGGCTCAGCACCAGCAGGTAGCTCGCAAACACACCCACGAAGAACAGCAGAATCATCGGCGCCGCGAACAACGTCAGGTTCATCACGTCCGGCGTCGGTGTGATAATCGCAGCCGCCACCACAATCAGCAGAATCGCGTATCGCGAATTCCGGATCAGGAATCCTGGCGAGGCGATGCGCAGCAAGGTCAGGAAGAAGATCAGAACCGGCAACTGGAACACCAGCGCGACGCCCAGAATCACGTTCACGAACAGGTCAAAGTACTCCGTCAGCGAGATCATCGGCCGGACGCCCTTGTCCCCGCCAATCCCCAGCAGGAACACCAACCCGAACCGGAACGCCACGAAATAAGCGAAGCTCCCCCCCAGCACGAACAGCCCCGCAGTCGAAAAGATGAACGGCAGCGCCATCCGCCGCTCGCGTTTGTACAATCCCGGAGCAATGAATGACCACGCCTGGTAGACCACCCACGGCGACGCCACAAACAATGCCGCCAGAATCGGCAGTTTGACCCAAATAATGGCGAATGCCTCGGTCGGTGTGATCTGCGCCAGATCCTCCGGGTAGACCACCCACGGCGACGCCA
>DNFG01000525.1 GCA_003487005.1 Bryobacterales bacterium | reverse complement strand
GCCGCATGAATTCGAGGAAGCTTTAAGGTACCGGTTCACAGCTCAACGTCCCGGCCGTAGTCCGGCTCCCGCTCCAGATCGATGCCGTACTTCGCCAGCGGCGACCGCCGCATGAATTCGAGGAAGCTTTCCTTCTTCTTCTTGCCGCCTGCTTGCTTCTTTCGCTTCTCTTCGTGCTCGACCCACTGCTCCATGCGGACGACGACCACCGCGTCCTCGCCATGCCGGCTGATCACCTGCGGCCCTTCGGACTCGGCCAGGCGCACCAGTTCGCTCAACCGCGCCTTGGCGTCCTGTAACTTCCAGCGCCGCTTCGGCTGCATCAGCTTCGCCATCAGCGCCTCCATTTCTGGTCAGACTAGTCTGACTAGTCTGATTGTACGCCTACTCGTCTTTTTCGCTCACCGTGTGCAGGCCGCATTCGAGTTTCTGGCCGCCCCAACGGCCCGCGCGGGCGTGCTCGCCGGGGGCCGGCTTCGCCGTGCAGGGCGCGCAGCCGATGCTGGTGTAGCCCTGTTCGTACAGCGGCAGCAGCGGGACGTCATTTGCCGTCAGGTAGGCCAGCACGTCCTGCCATTTCCAGTCGTAGAGCGGGCTCACCTTGTGGAGGGTCAAGCCGTTCGGGAACCGGTGGCTTTCCTCGGGCTGCAGGTTGGCCCGCGACGGCGACTGCTCGCGGCGCAGCCCGGTGAACCAGGTTTCGTAGCCGGAGAGGCCCTCCAGCAACGGCTCCACCTTGCGCAGATGGCAGCAGCGCGAGGGGTCGGTCTGGTGGAGGATGCCGAAGGCCGATTCCTGCTCCGGCACGGTCTGCGCGGCCTGCATATTGATGAGATTCAGGTTCCAGTCGCGGGCCAACTGGTCGCGGTACGCGTACGTTTCCGGGAAATGATAGCCGGTTTCGAGGAACAGCACCGGGATGCGCGAATCCTTCTGCAGCAGCAGATGGAGCACGGCCACGTCCTCGGCCTGAAAACTGCATGTGAAGCACGCCCGGCCGGGCGCGCGTCCAATGATTTCTTTTGCGGATTGCAACAGATCGGCCATGTTCGCTCCTTAAATGCCCTCGCCCAGATCCACATCGTCCTGAATCAGGAACACGCCCGACCGCCGGAGGCGCTCGTGCAACTCGAGGAGGGCCTCGTCGTCGTCGGCGCTCAGGTCGGCGGATTGCACGAGCGCTCCTGGGGCCGGCTGGGTTGTGACGACGATTTGCCCCGCCTTCGCCAAGGCTTCGGCGGGCTTGCCCGCCTGGGGTTTCGCCAAGGCTTCGGCGGGCTTGCCCGCCGTCGCTTCAGCGGAGGCTTCGGGGAGTTCCCAGAGCAGGGCGTGGTGGCCTTGTTCGAGGAGTTGGCGTTCGAGTAGCGGCGCCAGATCCGGCCTCGCCGACAGATCCACCACGGCGCCTTTGTGCCCGAACATCGCGGCGCGTTCGGCGGGTGTCAAGCGCGCCGCGCGAAATGCCACGCCCGCGCCGCCACGGCGTTCCCGGCGGACCGCGGCTTCGATCAGGCCGGCGCCCAAGGTCAGGTTGTGAATCGGGTCGATCAGAATGAACCCGCCAGTGGCCCGGTTCGTCCGGTACGAATCAAAAGCGAGCGGCTCGGCGCATTCGATGAGGACGCGGCCGATCTCATTCAATTCGAGTCCAGCGGCCTCCTTCGGTTCGAGCGAGTTGACGTCCCAGCGGTACACCATCTTTTCGACGCGTGCCGGAACGGTGCGCGGGCCGTGCTGGAGCAGGTAGGTGCGCCCCGGGGCCAGCGCGGTCTCGTTCATCCAGACGACCATCGCTTCGGCGCGGCGGGCCAGTACGGGCGGCGCCGTGGGCGCGGCGAGGGTGTCGCCGCGCGCGATGTCGAGTTCGTCCTCCAGTTCGAGGGTCACGGACATCGGCGCGAACGCTTCGGCCAGATCCCCGTCGAAGGTGACGATCCGCTTGACCCGCGAATGCCGCCCGGAGGGTAGCGTCACGATCTCGTCGCCCACGGCGACCCGACCGCTCGCGATCTGGCCGGCATACCCGCGGAAGTCGAGGTGGGGGCGGATGACGAGTTGAACGGGGAAGCGGAACGCCTGGGTCTCGGTGGCCGCGGGCGGATCGAGCGATTCGAGGAGTTCGAGCAGGCTGGGCCCGGCGTACCAGGGGGTGCGCGGCGAGCGGTCGACGACGTTGTCGCCATCAAGAGCGCTCACCGGCAGGAAGTCTGCTTGCGCGCCTTCGAGCAGGGCCAGCAGGGGCGCGGCCTGCTGGCGGATCTCCGCGAACACCTGCTCCGAGAAATCGACCAGATCCATCTTGTTGACGGCAAAGACCAGACGCCGGACCCCCAGCAGCCAGGCAATATAGGCATGCCGGCGCGACTGCGGCAGTACGCCCTTGCGCGCGTCGAGCAGGATGATGGCGGCGTCGGCGGTCGAGGCGCCGGTGGCCATGTTGCGGGTGTACTGTTCGTGGCCGGGGGTGTCGGCGACGATGAATTTGCGCCTGGGCGTGGCGAAGTAGCGGTAGGCGACGTCGATCGTGATGCCCTGCTCGCGTTCGGCCCGGAGACCGTCGGTCAGCAGGGAAAAATCGAGCCCCCGCGAGGCGCGATTGACGGTGGAGCGCCCCAGTTCCTCGAGTTGGTCCTCCCAGACGGTCCGCGTGTCGTGCAGCAGACGCCCGATCAGGGTCGATTTGCCGTCGTCCACGCTGCCCGCGGTGGAAATGCGCAACAGGGGCTTTTCGCCTGTCGCCGTCGTGAAATGGTCGAGCGCCAGCATGGCTTAGAAGTACCCCTCGCGCTTCTTCAACTCCATCGACCCTTCCTGGTCGTGGTCGATAATCCGGTTTTCGCGTTCGGAACGGCGGAAACCGATCAGTTCGTCGATGACCTTGCCGATCGTGTCCGCCTCGCTCCGGATCGCGCCCGAGCAGGGCGTGCAGCCCAGCGAGCGCATCCGGCACATCACCATCTCTTCCTTCTCCCCGGGCAGCAGTTGGACGTTCGCCTCCAGCGGAATCACCGACCCGTTCCGCAGCACCACCGGCCTCGGCTTGGCGTAATAGAGCGGCACAATCGGGATGCTTTCCAGTTCGATGTAGCGCCAGACGTCCATTTCGGTCCAGTTCGACATCGGGAAAACACGGATCGACTCGCCCGGATCCACCTTCCCGTTGTAGATGTTCCACAACTCCGGCCGCTGGTTCCGCGGATCCCAGCGCCCTTCCCGGTCGCGGAAGCTGAACACCCGCTCCTTGGCCCGGGATTTCTCTTCGTCGCGCCGCGCTCCGCCGAGGGCGGCGTCGTAACCGCCCTGCCGCAAGCCATCGACGAGGGCGCGCGTCCGCAGAAGCCCGCAACACTTCGCCGTCCCCAAATCGTAAGGATTCGCGCCGCCCGCGATCGCCTCCTGATTCGTGTACACCCGCAGTTCCGCCCCAATCTCGCGGGTGAAGCGGTCGCGGAACTCGATCATCTCCGGGTACTCGTACGTCGTGTCGATGTGGAGCAGGGGGAAGGGAATCCGCCCCGGATGGAAGGCCTTCCGGGCCAGATGGACCAGAACGGAGCTGTCCTTCCCGATTGAGTACAACAGCACCGGCTTCCGGAACTGGGCGGCCGTTTCGCGCAAAATGTGAAGACTTTCGGCTTCCAGCGCTCGCAAATGAGACAGTACGGGCAACACTCCCGACAGGATACCCTATCTGCCCATTCCCTATCAACATAATCTAGTTCGCCGCCGTAGTTCTCCTCCTGCCGGTCCTCCCCCCCCAAAGCAAAGAGCGCCGCCGGGGATCTCCCCAGGCGGCGCCCACATGGCCATTCTGGCCGGAAAACTATTTGATTTCTTCGCTTTGCGCGTTCGCGACCTCGGCGCTCCACTCCTGCCGGATCACGAGGGTCTGATCGGAGTAAAACGTGCGCCGGCCGCTCGAATTAAAAGCCACCGGGACGGCCGTCACCGTGTAGCCCTCCGCCGCCGCCGCCAAAGTGAAGCGGTATCCGGTCTTTTCCCCCGCCGCCAGGTCGCCCGGGATGAGATCCGCGGCGGCCGGACCCGCTGTCGCGCCCTCCGCCGGACCCAACTGCGTCAGATTCTCCGCGAACCGTCCGAACTGGGAGTAATACTGTGTCTGTGCCTGGTGGAGCGTGTTGATCTGCCGGATCGCCGCCATCTCCTGGGAGTGCATCCGCGCATTATTCAACTTCGGAACCGCGATCGCCGCGATAATCAGGATGATCGCGATCACGATCAGCAGTTCGATCAGCGAAAACCCACGCCTCCGGCGCGTCCGCATGTGGCTCAGCATCATCAGCGTCACTCCTTCTCTTCCATTATTAGACGCACGCCAGCCCTCCGGCGTGGAGAAAACCTTCATTCGTCGTCCTGGGCGAACAACGGGATGTTCTCCCGCGCCACGCGCCGCTTCCGGTATTCGTACGACGCCCCCAGAAACGCCTTGAACAGCGGATGGGGGGTCAACGGCTTCGACTTGAACTCCGGATGAAACTGGCAACCCAGAAACCACGGATGGTCCGGCAACTCGCAGATCTCGACGAACTTCTCATCCTCGCTCCGACCCGTGATCCGTAGCCCCTTCTCGACCAACCTTGGCTCGTAAGCCCGGTTGAATTCATACCGGTGCCGGTGCCGTTCGCTGATCCGCTCCTCGCCGTACGCCGCCCGCGCCCGGCTACCCTCGGCCAGCAGGCACTCGTACGCGCCCAGTCGCATCGTCCCGCCCAGCTCCTCCACCCCCAGCAAATCCCGCAATTTGTAGATCACTGGATCGGGCGCCGCCGCATCAAACTCCGTCGAATCCGCTTCCGTCAACCCCGCCGCGTTCCGCGCGAACTCGATCACGGCCGTCTGCATCCCGAGACAGATGCCGAAATAGGGCACTTCGCGCTCCCGCGCATACCGGATCGCCTGCAGCATTCCCTCGACGCCGCGCCGGCCGAATCCCCCCGGCACCAGGATGCCGTCGTAGTCCTCCAGTGCCTCCGCGCACGAAGGCCACTCCAGCCCCTCGCTCTCGATCCACGTGATCTTCACCTTCAATCCGTGGTGAATCCCCGCGTGCAACAGCGCCTCTTTGAGGCTCTTGTACGAATCCTCGTACTCCACATACTTGCCCACCAATCCGATATGGACTTCATCGTCCGGGTTCCGCATCCGGTCCAACATCGCGCTCCAGGCGGTCAGGTCGCGCTCGCCCGCGTTCTCGATCCGCAACTCCCTCAGCGCGATCTCGTCCACGCCCTGTTCAGCGAACGTCAACGGGATCTGGTAGACCGTGTCCACGTCGTACGCGCTGATCACCGCGTCCTTGTCTACATCGCAGAACAGCGCGATCTTGTCGCGCTGATCCTCCGGCAACGGCCTTTCCGACCGGCAAACCAGAATATCGGGCTGGATGCCCATCGCCCGCAGTTCCTTCACGCTGTGCTGCGTCGGCTTGGTCTTCAACTCCTGCGCCGCCGCGATCCACGGCACCAGCGTCACGTGCACGAACAGCGTGTTGTGCCGCCCCAACTCGTGCCGCATCTGCCGCAGCGCCTCGGTGAACGGCTGCGATTCGATATCGCC
>DNFG01000366.1 GCA_003487005.1 Bryobacterales bacterium | reverse complement strand
CACGCCCCCCGCGCCGCATTCGACCGCTGCGGCGCCAGACCCGTCCCTCCAAGCTGACGCGACGCCCGCACGAACCGCCAGAAGAACCAAGCGCCCACTGCCAGCAAAGCCCCTGCCAGCGGAATCCCCCCCTGCCGAAACCCCGAAACCAGGCCCCGGCCCTGGTCCGGCAGACACGCAAACACCAGCGCCACGCAAACCAGCGCCAGCCCGAGCGATCGCCCGCGCGCCCGCAGCGCCCGTTGCGTCCGCGCGAACGCCTCCACCGCCACCTCGCGTTCCGGCCCCAGATGGTCCGGCAAGAGCCTCTCAGTTGCTTGTTCCATGTCCGTCCCTCATTTCGATCAATCGTGTGCGCGCCCGGTGGACTTTCACTCGCGCAGCGCCCTCGCTGATGGCCAGCAACGCCCCGATTTCGGCGTAACTCAGCCCCTGCTCGGCCCGCATCAGCAGCGCCGACCGGTCATCCTCGGGCATTCGTTGCAACAGTTGGAGGACCTCCTCCAATTCCGCCCCAGCCGTGGAAGCAGCCTGCGCGCGTTCGGGCATTTCGCCCACCCGCCGGCGCTTGTCCAGGTCCTTCAGATACAGGTTGCGGACAATCGCCACCAGGTAGGCCTTCACCGTCGCCAGTTCCACCCGCGGCCCCGCCTCCCAAACCCGCAGAAACGCCTCGGCCGTCAGGTCATCGGCCCACGCCCGGTCGCCCGAGAGCGAAAGCGCATAGCGCCAGATGTTTCGCGAGTAGGCGCTGTACATCTCAGCGAAACCAGGCAACCGCTCGCGTGCATCCTTCACACTAGACACTATCCGCTAATGCGCACTCCGTTACAGACCGTCGTTCTGTTTTTCATTCTCGCGGCTTCCCTCTCCGCCGACTCCCGCAACCAAACCTTCGACGATTTCACCATGCCCCTCCCCGTCCAACCCGGCGAGACCCTCGTCCTCGGCATCGTCGGTGGCTGGGAACGCTGGGACAACCCCGCCCGCTGCATCCGCCGCAACGCCATCGTCCTCAAACGCAAAAAACTCCCCGGCGTCCACGTCGAAACCGTCGAAAACCACAAGCTCGAACTCGCGCACGAACTCATCAAAAAAGCCTTCGATTTCGACCGGAACGGCGCACTTTCGCCCGAAGAAGCCGCCCGTGCCAACATCATCCTCTTCGGACAGTCCCTCGGTGGCCGCGCCGTCCTTTACCTCGCCCGGACCCTGAACGAGTGGGGCGTCCCCGTCCGCCTCGCCTTTGTCATCGACGGCTATGGCCGCGACGATTACACCGTCCCCCCCAATGTCGCCACCGCCGCCAACATCTTCCAGCGCGACCACTGGTTCATCAAAGGCGCCCGCCAACTCCACCCCGAAGATCCCTCGCGCACGCAGATCCTTCTCAATCGCCGGATCACCTACAAAGGCCGCGCCCACACCATCGACACCTCCGATGACCTCGCCAAACACCGCCTCTTCATGGGCGCGCACTCCCTCATCGAGCACGACCCCGAAGTTTGGGACGAAGTCATCGCCCGGATTCTCGCAGCAATCCCCGGACCCGGCTGATCCGGCCATCCACCCCTTCCGGCAACTTCAGCCCCAACAGCGCCCCCAGCAGCGGATACAGGTCCACTGTCCGCGCCCCCTCCACCCGCGCCCCACGCCGGAACGCCGGCCCCGCCCCGATCAGGATCCCCGCCATCTCCTTGTTCTCGATCGGGTCATAGCCGTGCATCCCCTTCAACGCCGGAACCGCCTTCGCTTCCGAATCGCTCACCGGCAGCGCATACACGATCGAAGGCCCTTTTGGGCGTACAATCAGGTCCCCAATGCGCTCGTTTTGCGCATATTCGAGGTGTTTTGGCATCTCTCCGCGGCGTTCCACCGTGTACGCCCGAGGCCGCGACAGCAACTCGGCCCGGACCCGCTCGGGATCCTCGCAGTAGAGCATCGTCATCGGCGCCTCGTTCGCCGCCCGGCATCCGCGCAGATCCGCATCCTTCGTGAAATCAATCACTTGATCCACCGCGCTCATTCCGTGGTCCGACACCACCACGATGTTCACGTCCGCCCGCAACGCCCGCACGCCCCGCACAATCTCCCCCACCGCCGCGTCCACCCGCTTCACGGCCGCGCGCACCTCCGCCGAGTCCGGCCCATGCCGGTGCCCCATCGAATCGACGTCCGAAAAGTACACAATCGCGAGCCCCGGACGCTCCTTTTCCTCCAATTTGAACCACTCCAGCACCTGTTCCACGCGTTCCGCGTGACTCGCGCGCGGGTCGTAGCGCTTGAAATAGCTCGGATACCGCCCGTTCACACCGGCATCGGTCCCCGGCCAGAAGTAGGTCGCCGTCAGCACCCCCTGCTCCTCGGCCACCTCCCAGATCGGCCGTCCGCCATACCAGAACCCCTCCCGCGAGTTCTGCATATAACTGAAACCACGGTCCTTAGCCCGGTCCCGGAACACCATCGCCACCAATCCGTGCCGCGCCGGCGTCAAGCCCGTCGCCATCGAATGGAAGTTCGGAAAAGTGGTCGAAGGGTACACCGGCGTCCACCCGCGCACCGCCGCCCCCTCCCGCTCCAACGCCAGCAGATTCTCCGCCCCGTCCCGTGCCGCGTAGTCGTCCCGGAACCCATCCAGCGCAATCACCAGCACCGGCGGCCTCTCCGCCGCCGCCAGGGCGGCCACCGCAAGCAGCACAACACACAGAATCCGCATCGCCCCCATTCTCGCTCAAATGCTCTGGTGAATCGCGTCGATCAGGAACGTCCGCTTCCTTCCGTTCGTCGCCACGCGCCCGTGAAACTTCTGCCGTCCGTTCAACACCAGGTCCATCGGCCGCGCCAGCGGGTAATCAAACGCCAGCAAGTCCCCTGGTTTCAGCGACAACATGTCCTGCACCGTCAGCGTCGGCCCGTTCAGGCGCGCGTCCATTTTGATCACCGAGTGGTTCAGCAGCCGCAGCATCCTCGTCCGCTCTTCCTCGTTCGATTCCGACTTTCGCACACTCCACTGCTGGTCGAACTTCTGCCGGAGCATCTTGATGATGATCGACGGAATCCCGAGGTTCATCATCCCGGATACCTCGCCAATCCGGATCTCCATGCTGACCGCCACCACCGCCTCGTTCGGCGCGAGAATCTGCAACAACTGTGGCTCTGTCTCCCGCGCGTCAATCGAAAACCGGATCGCTGAAATCGGCGCCCACGCCTCCTGCAGGTCATGCAGGATGATCCGGAACACCCCGTCCAGGATCGACTGCTCGATCTCGGTGATCTCACGGTCCATCTGCTGCGGGTTCTTTCCCGAACCGCCAAGCAGCATCTCCAGAATCGGAAACACCATCGTCGGATTCAGTTCCAGAATCGCGTTGCCGTCGAACGGCCGCATATTCAGCGACACGATGCAGGTCGGCGACGGCAGACACTGCGAAAACTCCAGAAACGACAACTGTTCCACCGACACCAGATTGACGATCACATACGCCCGTAAATACGCCGACAGCGACGACCCCAGCGACCGCGCGAAGTTGTCATGCAGCAGGTGGATCGCCCGCAACTGGTCCTTCGCAATCCGGTCCGGCCTCCGGAAATCGTAAGGCTGCGCCCTCTTGGCCGGGTCGTCATCCCCCCCGGCGCCCTGCATATTCCTGAATACTGAATCGATTTCTTCCTGCGAAAGGACGCGATCGGACATAACTGTTACCTCCATCGACCGTTCCCGCCATTTCAATAGCCGGAATTTCTCGTAGTCCTTCTCCAACAAGGGGTATCCCCAAGCCCGGGAGCACGCCCGCCAAAGCGCGCTCCCGGACCCTCAAGACGCGGGCCCCAGCCGGTGCTCCACTCCGGCCTTCCGCGTCGCATGCGAATCTCAAACCAGAGAACCCGAGCGCGGATCGCCCCGCCGCCGGAATCACCGCCCGGCCGTCCCGCGCTCGCTGTCCTCTGGTTCCAAGTTAGGAAATGAAATTGAAAAAACGTGCGCCGCCCGCGCGAATCC
>DNFG01000280.1:12317-12446 GCA_003487005.1 Bryobacterales bacterium | reverse complement strand
TCGGCGCCTGGAACGCCATGGCCCTCGGCTCCGTCGTCCTCGCCTCCGTCTCCGCCGTCGTCACCAGCCGTTACTTCCTCGGCGATAACCCCCTCTTCCGCGTCCCCCCCTTCGACATCATGCACCCCT
>DNFG01000280.1:0-12110 GCA_003487005.1 Bryobacterales bacterium | reverse complement strand
CACCCCTCCGAGATGGCCGTCTTCGCCGTCATCGGTCTCGCCGCCGGCCTTCTCGCCACCCTCTTCACCCCTCCGAGATGGCCGTCTTCGCCGTCATCGGTCTCGCCGCCGGCCTTCTCGCCACCCTCTTCACCCGTACCATCATCGCCATTCGCGGCCGCATTCAGGCCATATCCAGCACCCGCCTCACCCTCGTCAAACCCGCCCTCGCCGGACTCCTTGTCGGCATCATCGGCCTCTGGCTCCCCGAAATTCTCGGCGCCGGCTATGGCCCCGTCGATGGCGCGCTCCACGGCCGTTACACCTGGCAGATCCTCATTGCCATCGGCCTCCTCAAGATGCTCGCCACCACCGCCTGCTTCTCCGCCGGCGTCCCCGGAGGCATGTTCGCCCCCACCCTCTTCATCGGCGCCATGGTCGGCGGCGGCCTCGGCGGCCTCGCCCGCCTCTTCTGGCCCATGCCCATCAGCCCCGACTCCGTCTTCGTCCTCGTCGGCATGGGCGCCTTCTTCGCCGGCGTCTTTCGTGCCCCCATGACCAGCGTCTTCATGGTCTTCGAAGTCAGCGCCAGCTATAAGATCATCGCCCCCGTCATGGTCGCCAATATGCTCGCCTACATCATCTCCCGCCGCCTCCAGCCCATCCCCTTCTTTGACAAAATCGCCGGCTTCGAAGGCATCCGCCTCGATTCCCAGGAGGAAATCCGCGAACAACGCTCATGGCGCGTCGAAGATGCCATGCAAACCCCCTCCAGCCTCCCCCACCACCACCTCATCTGGTGCGGCCCCCGCCGCTGGCGCACCGAACCCGCCGCCGACCACCCCGGCGACCCCGTCCCCTGCCTCTACGCCGATCAATCTCTCGAAGCCGCTCTCCCCCTGCTCGGCCGCCATCCCGCCGTCCCCATCGTCGACCGCCGCGACGAAAGCCGCCTCCTCGGTGTCCTCACTCTCGATGCCGCCCTCGCCCGCTACGGCATCACTCGTAACGCAGTGTCTCCACCGGCAGGATCCGTGCCGCCGCCCGCGCCGGATACAGCGTCGCCAGAAAACTCACCCCCAACGCCATCGCCGTGATCCACAGCGCGTCCCACGCCCGCGGCTCAAATGGCACATAGCTCATCGAATACACCTCTTCATCCAGCGCAATCCACTGCTGCGCGTCCGCCATGAAACTCAATCCATACCCCAGCGCCAATCCCAACACCAGCCCCGTCACCCCGATCATCAACCCCTGCGCGATGAAGATCCGCGCGATCTGCGCCCGTCGCGCCCCCATCGACACCAGCACCGCGATGTCCCGCTTCTTCTCCATCACCGACATCACCAGCGCCGTCAATATGTTCAATGCCGCGATCAGCTGAATCAGGCTGATCGTGATCACCGACACCCGCTTCTCCAGTTCCAGCGCCCCGAGCATCTGCCGGTTCTGTTCCATCCAGTGCGTCGCTCCCAGCGCCTCGCCCCCCACCTTCTCCGCCTCCGCCGCAATCGCCGGCGCCGACCGCAGATCCTTGATCCGCATCTCCAGCGCGTTCACTACGTCGCCGGTCTGAAACAGCGCCTGCGCCGCATCCAGCGACACGAACGCGAAGTGATTGTCCAGATCGTAAAACCCGCTCTCAAACAGCCCCACCACCCGGTACCGCACCTGTAGCGCCCGCGGTCCGAACGGCGTCATCTCGCCCTGCGGGCTCACCAGCGTCACCCACGAATTCAGCAGCATCCCCGTCCGCCGCGCCAGTTGCGTCCCCAGCAGAATCGTTCGCGGCTCTTTGAGCGCCTCGATCGACCCCTCCCTCAAGAACCCCTTCATCATCCCCATCCGCTCCAGCGGCACCCCCTTCAAAGTGCTTTCCGACGACTGCAGCGGCCCGCTCAGCAACACCTTCCCATACAACGCCGGCGACGCCTGCTCCACCCCCTCCAACCCCTCCAACCGCTCCGCCAGCGCACGCCACTCCTCGATCCCCCCTGATGGCGCCTTCTCCAGCAGCACCACGTGCGGCGTCGCCCCCAACAAATTGCGTTCCAGGCTGTTCCGGAATCCGTTGTTCACCGCAATCGCAATCACCAGCGCCATCACCCCCGCCGCCACACCCAGCACGCTGATCACCGTGATCACCGAGATGAACGCCTGCCTTCGCTTCGCCCTCAGATAGCGCGCGGCCACGAACACTTCGAAGGCCCGCGTCATCGCCTTCTAGCCCTGCCGTTCCGCCGCGCTCCGCAGCCAGTCCGCAATGCCGATCGGCCCTTCCGGCCGCAGCAGCGGGAACAGTATCACGTCCCGGATCGACTTCGCTCCCGTCATCAGCATCGTCACCCGGTCGATCCCGATCCCCTCGCCCCCCGTCGGCGGCAACCCGTAGCACAGCGCCCGCAGATAATCTTCGTCCATCTGATGCGCCTCTTCATCGCCCTTCTCGCGCATGCTCAACTGCATCTCAAACCGCCGCCGCTGCTCTTCCGGATCGTTCAACTCCGTGAACGCATTCCCGATCTCCATCCCCGCCGCGAAGATCTCGAACCGGTCCGTCATCGACGGATCCTCCGCGTTCTGCTTCGCCAGCGGCGAGACCTCCACCGGGTATTCATAGATGATCGTCGGCTGCACCAGCGCGTCCTCGCAATGCCGCTCGAAAATATCCACCAGTTGTTCGCCCGCCGTCCCCTTCGTCGAATGTTGCGCCAGCCATGCCGGATCCTTCACCTGGTCCAGCGTCAGCTTGTCGCCGCCTTTCCAGAACTCCACCACCGCCTCGCGAATCGTGTACGTCCGCACGTTCCCGAAATCCAGTTGCTGCCCCAGGTACTCCACCACCGTGTTCCCCGTCGCGTCCAGTGCCACCTGCTTCAGCAACTGCCGCGACAGCTCAATCAGATCCCGGTAGTCCGCATACGCCTGATAAAACTCCAGCATCGTGAACTCCGGATTGTGCCGCGTCGAGATCCCTTCATTCCGGAAGTTCCGGTTGATCTCGAACACCCGCTCCATCCCGCCCGCCACCAGCCTCTTTAAATACAACTCCGGCGCAATCCGCAAATACAGGTCAATGTCCAGCGTGTTGTGATGCGTCACGAACGGCCGCGCCGCCGCCCCCCCGTACAACGACTGCATCATCGGCGTCTCCACCTCGATGAAGCCCCGCTCCTCCAGTTGCCGCCGGAAACTGCGCACCACCCGCGCCCGCGTCTCGAACGCCTGTTGCACCTCCGGATTCGCAATCAGATCCAGATACCGCTGCCGGTACCGGATCTCCACATCCTCCAGGCCGTGATACTTCTCCGGCATCCCCAGCAGATTCTTGGACAAAAACGCCAGCTTTTCCACATGCACCGACAATTCGCCCGTCCGCGTCCGGAACAGATACCCTTCCACCCCAATAATGTCGCCCAGGTCCAGCAACTGATACAGCGCGTACTCCGTCTCGCTCACCACATCCTTCCGCACGTAAATCTGCAGCGCCGCGCCCGCCTGCTGCACGTGCAGAAACCCCGCCTTGCCCATCCGCCGGATCGTCTTGATCCGCCCCGCAATCCGCACCGCCGGCTTCTCCGCCTCCAACTCCTCGCCCGTCTTCTCCTGCCACCCCGCCAGAATCGCCGGCAGCGTGTGCGTGGGCTCGTATCGATGGCCGTAAGCCTTGTAACCCAACGCTTCAATCTCGCGAATCCGCGCAAAGCGCTGGTCAAACAATTCCTGTTCGAGGGACAACCGGGGACTCCTTGGGTAAACCTCCATTATAATTGGCTGCTTGGACTCGCTTTCCATCATCATCCCGGCCTACAACGAGCAGCAGCGCCTGCCCGCCACCCTCGTCACCGTCGCCGCCTTCCTCGATACCCTCTCCCCCGCCTTCGCCGAAGTTCTCGTCGTCAACGACGGCTCTCGCGACGCCACCGCCCAGGTCGTCCGCGATTTCGCCGCCCGCGACCCCCGCGTCCGCCTCCTCGAAAACCCCGGCAACCGCGGCAAAGGCTATGCCGTCCGCCACGGCATGCAAAAAGCCCAGGGCGACTGGATCCTCTTCTCCGACGCCGACCTCTCCGCCCCCATCGACGAACTCAACAAACTCTGGGCCGCCGTCCAATCCCAGAAAGCCGACGGCGCCATCGGCTCCCGCGCCCTCGACCGCTCCCTCATCGGCGTCCACCAGTCCGTCTTCCGTGAGACCAGCGGCAAGTTCTTCAACCTCGTCATGCGCCTTATCACCGGCCTCCCCTACCGCGACACCCAGTGCGGCTTCAAACTCTTCAGCCGCCCCGCCGCCGCCGCCGTCGCCGCCCGTCAACGCATCGAAGGCTTCGGCTTCGACGTCGAAATCCTCTTCATCGCCAAGAAACACCAATTCCGCATCCTCGAAGTCCCAGTCCGCTGGAATAACGTCGAAGGCACCAAGGTCAGCCTCTGGAACGGCCTCCAGGCCTTCCTCGACCCGCTAGAAGTCCGCCGTAATGACCTCCGCGGCCTTTATCGCTGAATCTTCACCCCTTCGCCCTGCATCCTTGTTAGCTGAATATCTATGGCATACCCTGAACCCCTTCTCATCCCGATGCGCGCCGACATCACTCAGTACGGCGTCCAGGAGACCCGGACCCCCGAAGAACTCGACGCCGCCATCGCCTCCCACGGCACCGTCCTCGTCGTCACCAACTCCGTCTGCGGTTGCGCCGCCTCCAAGGCCCGCCCCGCCGTCGGCCTCGCCCTCCAGCACGCCAACCGCCCCGATTCCGCCGTCACCGTCTTCGCCGGCGGCGATGTCGAAGCCGTCCAGCACCTCCGCGATAAACACCTCGCCGGTGCCGGCGTCCCCCCCTCCTCCCCCTCCTTCGCCCTCTTCCGCGACGGCAAACCCGTCTGGGCCATGCACCGCTTCCAGATCGAATCCCGCCAGGCCCCCGATATCGCCGCCGACATCACCAAAGCCTTCGACCAGTTCTGCACCCCCCAGAGCGCCTGAATGCCCGAACAAAACTTCGCCAATCACGCCCGCCTCGATACCGGCTTCCACAAAATCCTCTACCCCCTCCTGTTCGCCACCTGGATCGGGTCGGGCGTGAACCTCTGGCAGTCCTGGGGCGACCACACCCGCTTCTACAGCGCCGCCCTCCTCTTTGTCCTGATCCTGCTCACCATGGCCCTCGGCATCTTCGGCCGCGTCTTCGCCCTCAAGGCCCAGGACCGCGCCATCCGCGCCGAGGAAAACCTCCGCCACTACATCCTCACCGGCAAACTCCTCGACCCCCGCCTCCACCCCAAGCAGATCGTCGCCCTCCGCTTCGCCCCCGACGACGAATTCCCCAACCTCGCCGCCCACGCCGCCACCCACGCCACCGACCCCAAAGCCATCAAACAATCCATCAAGAACTGGCGCCCCGACCACTACCGCGTCTGAGCAACCCTGTTGACTTCGGGGCTCACTGGGGTAAACTGGAATTGCGGTTAAGAGGTCCGACTCCATCGGCCCGCGGAGGTCCTCCTCCCTTATCCGCCTTTTTCTTGTGCACCTACTCTATTTGGACGAGTCCGGTAACCCTCGGAACCCGCAGCAGCCTCTCTTCATCCTCGCCGGAGTGACCGCCTTCTACCGCAAGTACCAGCATGGAGACTCCCAGTTCTTCGACGTGCTCGCCCCTCGCATCGACTCTCACGGTGGGACTACACACGGACTTCACCTCCGAATCTCCGCTTCCTGACTCCTCCCAAACCTCCCCCTCGCGCTACCATAGAACCATGCGCACTCCCCTCATGGCCGGCAATTGGAAAATGTTCAAGACGCCCGCCGATACCACCGCTTTCTTCGATAAGTTCCTCCCCCTCGTCGCTGGCGCCGCCCATGCCGACGTCGCCATTTGCCCCCCCTTTATCAATATCCCCGCCGCCGTCGCCGCCACCTCCGGCAGCAACGTCACC
The DNA here is from genome assembly GCA_003487005.1 of Bryobacterales bacterium. Taxonomy (GTDB): domain Bacteria; phylum Acidobacteriota; class Terriglobia; order Bryobacterales; family Bryobacteraceae; genus PNKE01. The sequence goes on along the minus strand of DNFG01000280.1, from coordinate 6,194 downwards.
ATCGGCGCCCAGAACTGCTATTGGGTCAACAAGGAAGGCGCCTTCACCGGTGAAGTGAACGCCCCCATGCTCAAGGCCGCCGGCTGCACCTGGGTCATCATCGGCCACAGCGAACGCCGCCAGTTCTTCGGCGAAACCGACGCCACCGTCCTCCAGCGCACCGTCGCCGCCCTCGAAGCCGGCCTGAAACCCATCGTCTGCCTCGGTGAACTCCTCGCCGAACGCGAATCCGGCCAGACCAACGAAGTCCTCAAGACCCAGTTCCTCGGCGGTATCGCCCCCCTCACCCCCGAACAGTTCGCCCAAATCGTCATCGCTTACGAACCCGTCTGGGCCATCGGCACCGGCAAGGTCGCCACCCCCGAAATCGCCGAAGACACCCACCGCGCCATCCGCGCCCTCGTCGAAGAGAAATTCGGCGCCGATGCCGCCGCCGCCGTCCGCATCCTCTATGGCGGCTCCGTCAAGCCCGATAACGTCGCCGGTCTGATGGCCCAGCCCAACATCGACGGCGCCCTCGTCGGTGGCGCCGCCCTCAAACCCGAGGACTTCGCCGGCGTCGTCAACTTCAAGTAACCCCCCGCAAGCCACCCCAGGGACGGACCCCACGCGAGGGGCCCGTCCCCTTAACCCACCACCGTCACCGTCACCTCCCGCCGCCGCGCACAGTCGTCAAAATCACAGAGAATCACCTGCTGCCACCGCCCCAGCCGCAGCCGCCCTTCCCGCACCGGAAACGTCCCCGACGTCCCCATCAACGCACTCCTCAAATGCGCGTACCCGTTGTGATCCCCCCACCGCGCATTGTGCGCATAATCGTCATTCGCCGGCGCAATCGCCTCCAGCGCCCGCTGCAAATCCGCCACCGCCCCCGGTTCATACTCGATCGTCGTCACCCCCAGCGTCGACCCCAACCCCGCCACATTCACCACCCCCGTCACAATCCCGCTCGCCCGCACCACCCGCGCGACTTCATCCGTAATGTCATGGACCGACCCGTGCCCTTCGGTCTCCAGCCTCAATATCTCCTGATACGCTGCCATCCCCCGATTCTGTCACGCCCCAACAGCGATGAACTTCACATCCAGCAGGATCATTTGCGCATCGCCAACTTCCGGCTGATCTCCTCGTCCTCCATCGCATCTGCCACCGCCAACGCCTTGTCCCAGCGAATCTCCCGGTGCCCCCCCATCCGGTACGTCTTCTGCGTGAACCGCTTGCTTCCACCAGGACTCCCGCCCCGCAGTCCCGAGCGCGCGGCTTCATTCAATGCTTCCTTGAAGGTGATCGACCTCTCCTTCATTACCTGCCGGATCATTCGCTCTACATCCGGATCGAGCGTCACCGTGGTTCTCATACGCGCATCATAGCATCACCATAACGGTCATCACGCCCCCGCTACGGCTTCTGCCCCCACCCCTGACTCCATCCACTCCCCTCCGCCGGCTTCGCCGTCGCCGCCGGCGGCGCCACCGTCGACCCCTTCCCCTCCTTCTCCAAATCTTCCATCACAAACCGCAACGCCGCCTCCAGCAACGCCGCCCGTGGAAACGTCGCCGGCCCCCCCTTCGCCGTGTCGAACGCCAGCGCCACCCCCAGATGATCCCCCAACGCCGTCCCCAGATACTTCGACTCCGGAATCGTCGCGTCGCTCTTCAACACCTGCCCGTCGTGGAACCGGTCATGCGTCGACAGAATCGCATTCGTGCTCAACGCCCCCCCCGCCTTCATCTGCTCCTCCGTCAGAACCGCCGGCAGCGAATACGTCGGCACGAACGGGTGCGGATACGTCGACAAAAACCTCTGCCGCACATCCCGCCGCAAACTGTTCATCCCCTGCGTCATGTCCCCCTTGCACGTCGCCTTGTTCGTCTGACCGCCGTACTTCTCCACCATCCCAGGAATCGAATCCGCGATCGGCGACCCCCCCGACGCCCCCGCCACGCTCACGAACGCCGCCACGTGCTTCCGCGCCTCCGGCGCCGTCGCCAGCATCACCTGCAAATCCGGTGTCCCCTTGCTGTACCCCAGCACGATGAACGGCCGCTTGTCCTCCCCGCTCATCTCCTTGACGATATGCTCCGCAATCAATTTCGCATTCGACTCGCTCCCGTCATTGGGCACCGACAGAATCTGGCTCGTCAACCCGTACTCCTTCTCCAGATGCTCCCGCGCTTGCGCATACGCCGGAATATCCGCGATACACGTGTTCATAATCCCCGGAATCACCAGTAGCCGGTAATTGTTCTTCAAATCCGGCAGCTTCACATTCGCCTTCCCCGCCTTCTGCAAGTACTCCCCGCATGCCCCCCACTTGCCCCCATCCGGATTATTCTTCGCCAGCACCGTGCAGAACACGTCCCCAAACCCCGAACTTACATCCGTCTCGTCCGGCTTCAGATAGATCAACAATAATTTCCCGTCCGAAAAAATCTCCTGCCCGTGCGCCGTCTTCGCCTCCGTGATCTTCTTCTCCCGCTCATGCAACTCCAGTTTCACCACCTGCCCCGACAATTTCAGCGACTCCCCAATGTAATCCCGCTCCCCATCCACGTTCGGATCGATCCGGTGCGTGATCTTCCCGTTCCGCTGATCCCGGTCAAAGCCCACATCGTGTGTCCCCGCCCCCACCCACACCTCTCCGCCCAGCGTGTCCGTGAACGGCGCTTTCCACATCCGGAAATGATGCCGCTCCGCCACCGTCATCACCGGATCCGAATGCGCCCACCCGTAATCCTGCACCCGGTCAAACACCATCAACGGCGACATCGGAATCGTCAGATACGCCTGCTTCGAAAACGTCCCCAACGCCCCGCGCAAAATCGTGTCTTTGATCGTCCTGTCCACCATCACCCAACCCATCGACAGCAGCGCATTCTTGATCTGATCCTCCCGCCCGAACATCAGGAAATTCACCAGATCCCCCTCCGTCCCGTCCGGATCCACCACCCGGTACGGAATCTTCTTCCAGTCCTCCGCCCGGATCGCCGGCAACGGCCCGCTGAAAGACTGTATCCCGGGATTCCCCCGCGACAACCTCTCAATCACCACCGTGTACGACCCCCTCGCCGACGACCCCCGGTTCTGGTTCGTACCCAGCCACAAATTCCCCCCCACGATCATCCGCGACTCCCTCTGCTCCCCCACCAGAAACGGCCGCGCCGCTTCCCGGTCCCCCACCCGTCCGATCAACGCCCCACGCCCGTGATCGTTCAGTGGCAACGCCGCTATCAGATCCCGCCAGCCCCGGGCCAACCCCTCCGGCCCGCTCTCGCCCCCCGCATCCGTGAACTGCAACTTCCCCGTCGCCTGAAACCGCAGCAGATCCCCCGCCTCCACCGTGATCCCCGTGTCCTTCCACCGGTCCCGCCCGTCCACAGTCACCTCCCACCTCTCCTGCGCCGCCCCCAATCCCGCCAGCATCACCAGACTCAGATAGATCCGGACTGCCTTCATCGCTTCACTCTCCTCCTACACTCAGATGCGCCGCTCCTTCCCACCGTAACCGATTTACCCCAACTTTCGGCATTGACACATGGCGAAGAAAGAGCGAAACTAGCCGAAGTGTTCACCGGCATCGCCAGACTCGCCCGCCAGGGCGCCCTCCAAACCGCCAAAAAACGCGTCGAATACCGCTCCCTCCCCACCAAAAACCTCCTCAATCGCTGTTCCGCCCCCAGCATGCCCTTCGATTGGACCGTCAACCCCTACCGCGGCTGCGAATTCGCCTGCCGCTACTGCTATGCCCGCTATACCCACGAATTCATGGAGTTCCACGACCCCCTCGACTTCGAAACCCGCATCTTCGCCAAGGACTTCTCCCCCGAATCCGCCGCCGCCGAAATCCGCCGCCTCCCCCGCCACCACACCATCGCCCTCGGCACCGCCACCGACCCCTACCAACCCGCCGAACGCCAATTCGGCCGCACCCGCCGCTTCCTCGAAGCCTTCGCCCAAATGCGCGGCCGCTCCCTCGCCATCACCACCAAGGGCGACCTCATCCGCCGCGACACCCCCCTCCTCCTCGAAATCGCCCAAAACAACACCCTCTCCATCAACTTCAGCATCGCTACCCTCGACCTCCGCCTCGCCCGCGCCCTCGAACCCGGCGCACCCCGCCCCGACCTCCGTCTCGCCGCCGTCGAGTCCCTCAGCCGCGCCGGACTCGCTACCGGCGTCTTCGCCTCTCCCGTCCTGCCCGGTTTGACCGACGGCCGCCGCCTCGAAGCAGTCGCTCAAGCCGCCGCAGCCTCAGGAGCCCGCCGCTTCGGCGCCCAGATGCTCTTCCTCAAACCCGCCGCCGCCCGCGTCTTCCTCCCCTGGCTCGAACGCGAATTCCCGGCCCTCGCTCCCGCCTACCGCGCCCAGTTCGCTCGCGCCGCTTACCTCCGCGGCGAAACTGTCGCCCGCCTCTCCGAAACCGTCCGCCAACTCCGCGCCCGCTACCACCTCGACGCCCACTGCCTCGAATCCCCCGCACCCCGCCAACTCGTCCTCTTTCCCCCCGAAAAATGATAGAGTCGCGCTTGTCATGACCATCTCCCGCCGTTCCCTGCTCGCCGCCTCCACCTCCGCCGTTGCCGCCGCCCAGTTCTCCTCCTCCCGCCTCCTCGAAATCCCCTCAAGCGGCGTCCACGACGTCGTACTCGACACCGACACTTACAACGAAATCGACGACCAGTACGCCGTCGCCCACGCCATCCTCTCCCCGGACAAGATGAAGGTCCACGCCGTCTACGCCGCCCCCTACCTGAACAATCGCTCCACCAGCGCGGCCGACGGCATGGAGAAGAGCTACGAGGAGATCCTCCGCATCCTCTCCATGCTCAAACAACCCGCCGCCAACTTCGCCTTCCGTGGTTCCCCCCGCTTCCTTTCTGCACCCGATGCCCCCATCAAGAGCGATGCCGCCCTCGACCTCATCAAAAAGGCCCTCCAACCCCGCCCCAACCCCCTCTACGTCCTCACCGTCGGCGCACCCACCAACGTCTCGTCCGCCATCCTGATGGAACCCAAAATCAAGGAGCGCATCGTCGTCGTCTGGCTCGGCGGCCAACCCCACGACTGGCCCACCGCCCGCGAATTCAACCTCCAGCAGGACATCCACGCCTCCCGCGTCCTGTTCGACTCCGGCGTCGCCCTCGTCCAGATCCCCACCAAAAACGTCAGTGAACACCTCCGCACCACCATCCCCGAAGTCGAACGCCACATGAAAGGCCGCTCCAAACTCGGCGACTACCTCTACGACCAGTTCGTCGACTACTACAAAGCCGGCTCCGCCAAACGCCCCGATCTCTTCCCCTGGTCCAAAGTCATCTGGGACATCTCCTGCGTCGCCTGGCTCATCAACCCCGCGTGGGTCCCCTCCAAGCTCGCCCCCAGCCCCCTCCTCAACGACGACTTCACCTACACCCTCCGCCCCGGCCGCCACCACATCCGCGTCGCCACCAACTGCAACCGCGATGCCATCTTCTTCGACCTCTTCGAGAAACTCGCCAGAACCTGACCCCTCGCCCCAAACATAAAAAAAGCCGGCGGCGGGCCAACCCCCGCCGCCGGCGACCATGACGCCAGGAGGTCGTCGTCTTTCCACAGAGCCCGCCGCTGGCAGAGCCGGATTCCAGGAGTCTTCCAGGTCTCCGGCCCCAGGGCATGCCGCAGCCGGGCACGGGCCTGAATCCTGATCTGATCAAGTGTTTCAGGCCTGTTAATACTGACTCCACTCAACCCCGCCCGGTTACTCCCCCCCACCCGGCCAATAAAAACCCCGGCGGCGAACACACGCCCGCCGCCGGGCATCGTGACTTCAGGAGGTAGATGTCACTAAAGGGCCGCCAGGGATCACAGCCGGCTTCATGGCCGGGTCCAACTCTGCCCCAGGCTGGCTCTCGGCCGTCCCCGATGAACCGATCCAGGAACAGGCCTTGTATAGGGGGACGCCATCACCTCCCGCAATGTTCCCCCCGCTGAGATATCTTTGGGGTAAATGCGTCCGTTGACCCTCGCCATGCTCCTCCCTCTCGCCGGCGCCCTCCCCGCCCAGCAATCCCCCGATCCCCCCGCTCGCGCCATCGTCCTCCGCCCCGTCCTCAACATGTACGCCGAACCCACCAGCGACTCCCCCGTCGTCTCCCAGGCCCTCTACGCCACCACCGTCCGCGCCCCCGAATGGCGCGGCGCCTGGACCCGCATCG
>DNFG01000281.1:3211-6815 GCA_003487005.1 Bryobacterales bacterium | reverse complement strand
GGGTTGGTCACGAACAGGTCGTCGCCCACCAACTGAATCTTTGAACCGACCTGATCGGTCAACTTCTTCCAGCCGTCCCAATCGGACTCGCCCATGCCGTCTTCGATCGACAGAATCGGGTACTTGGCCACCCAGTCGGCCCAGTAAGCGATCATCTCGTCGGAGGAAAGTTCGCGCTTGTCCGACTTCTTGAACACATACTTCTGCTTCTCGCGGTCGTGGAATTCGCTGGCCGCCGGATCGAGCGAGATCGAGATCTCGTCGCCGGGCTTGTAGCCGGCCTTCACGATCGCTTCGAGGATCACTTCCACGGCTTCGTCGTTCGACTTCAGGTTCGGCGCGAAGCCGCCCTCGTCGCCGACGGCCGTCGAATAGCCCTTCGCCTTCAGCACGCCCTTGAGGTTATGGAACACCTCGGCGCCCATCCGGATGGCGTCGGAGAACGTCTTCGCGCCGTGCGGGGAGATCATGAACTCCTGGAAGTCCACCGAATTGTCCGCGTGCGCGCCGCCGTTAATGATGTTCATGTTCGGCACGGGCAGCGTCCGGGCATTCACGCCGCCCAGATAGCGGTACAGGGGCAGGCCGAAGGCGTCGGCCGCGGCGCGCGCCGAAGCCATCGACACGGCCAGGATCGCATTCGCGCCCAACCGGCCCTTGTTCGGCGTCCCGTCCACTTCGAGCATCTTGGCGTCGATGTCCTGCTGCTGCGCCACATCCATGCCCAACAACGCGGGCAGAAGCTCATTTTCGATGTTTTCGACGGCTTTCAGCACGCCTTTGCCCAGGTAACGGCCCTTGTCGCCGTCACGCAATTCAACGGCTTCGAACTCGCCGGTCGAGGCGCCGGACGGCACCGCGGCCCGGCCCATGCTGCCATTCGACAGGTACACGTCGGCTTCCACGGTCGGGTTGCCACGGCTGTCCAATACTTCGCGGGCGACGATATCAACAATCTCGGTCATGGTAGTGGTTTTTGCTCCGTAGGGATGATCTCAGAGGACAAACTCTTCTATTCTTTCATATCCCGCGTTCCAGTTTCATGACATCCCGCGCCGCCCACCCCCTGCTACACTACGTGGCGGCACCCCATGGACCCCGCGCCCCTTCGCATCTTCATCACTGGCGGCACCTTCGACAAGGAGTACGACGAACTCTCCGGCCGCCTCTTCTTCCAGCAGACCCACCTGCCCGAGATGCTCCGCCTCGGCCGCTGTCTCCTGCCCGTCGAGACCGAAACCCTCTTCATGATCGACAGCCTCGACATGACCGGCGACCAGCGCCTCGCCATTGCCGAAGCCTGCCGCCGCGCTCCCGAAACCCGCCTCGTCATCACCCACGGCACCGACACCATGGTCGAAACCGCCGCCACCCTCGCCCACGCCAACACCGGCAAGACCATCGTCCTCACCGGAGCCATGGTCCCTTACAAATTCGGCAGTTCCGATGGCCTGTTCAACCTCGGCAGCGCACTGGCCTTCGTCCAGGTCCTCCCCCCCGGCGTCTACATCGCCATGAACGGCCGCTGCTTCCCGTGGGGCCAGGTCCGTAAGGACCGCGAGCGGGGGATTTTTGTCGCTACTCCCTGATACCGTAAAAGCAGCAAAGGAGCCTATCGCCATGCTCAACAAACTCCTCCTCCCCGTCGACTTCTCCGCCCGCTCTCTCAAGGCTGCTGAGTATGCACGCCACCTCGCCCAGCACAGCCGCTGCGAGGTCGTCCTGCTGCACGTCCACGAACCCGCGCGGCACCCCGAGCAGACCCCGCCCGAAGCCGGTCTCCCCGCCCTCAAGGGCATCCTCTGCGACGCCTCCGTCCGCACCGTCGAACTCACGGGCGACCCCGCCTCCTGCATCCTCGACTACGCCGCCCACTATCAGCCCGACCTGATTCTGATGCCCACCCACGGCTATGGCGTCCTGCGCCGCTTCCTGCTCGGCTCCGTCACCGCCAAGATCCTGCACGACTCCGAATTCCCCGTCTGGACCGGCATTCACGGCGAAGCTGAACGCGCCGCCGCCACTTTCCGCGGCATCCAGCATGTCGTCTGCGCGGTGGACCTCGGCCCGCCCAGCGAGCACGCCCTCCGCTGGGCCGCCCGCTTCGCCACCGCCTTCGACGCCCGCCTCACCATCGTCCATGCCAGCCCCCAACTCGTGCCCGTCATCGGCGTCGTTCATGACGACGAGTGGCGCGCGCACGTCCACAGCGCCCTCCAGAACCAGTTGGCCGCCTTGCTCGAAAAGGCCGGCGTGGTGGCCGATGCCCGCCTCGTCCCCGGCGACGCCCCCACCGCCGTCATCGAACAACTCACCGCGCTCGATGGCGATGTTCTCATCATCGGACGCTCCCCCCACGGCATGATGGGCCGCCTGCGCACCGCCGCGTACGCCCTCATCCGTCAGTCCCCCAGGCCCGTCATCAGCATCTGACCGGCGCGCGGAGGCCAACCGCCCCCCGCTCCGCATTCTTCGATACACTTGTCGCTTTGCTGGACTGATTCCCATGAGCGACACGATCAAATACCTTCTCGACGAAACCCGCCTCCCCAAGCGCTGGTACAATCTGGTGGCCGACCTCCCTGCCCCGCCCCCGCCCGTCCTTCATCCGGGCACCCTCCAGCCCATTGGCCCCGATGACCTCGCCCCGCTCTTTCCGATGAGCCTCATCGCGCAGGAAGTCACCGCCGAGCGCGAAGTCGAAATCCCGGAGCCGATCCGCCAGGTCTATAAACAGTGGCGCTGCACCCCGCTCTACCGCGCCCGCCGCTGGGAAAAGGCGCTCGACACCCCCGCACGCATTTACTACAAGTACGAAGGCGTCTCCCCCGCCGGGTCGCACAAGCCCAACACCGCCGTCGCCCAGGCCTTTTACAACAAAGAGGCCGGCGTGAAGCGCATCACCACCGAAACGGGCGCTGGCCAGTGGGGCTCCTCGCTCGCCTTCGCCGGCGCGCTGTTCGGCCTCGAAGTCGACGTCTACATGGTTCGCGTCAGCTATAACCAGAAGCCCTACCGGCGCGCGCTGATGGAAGCTTACGGCGCCCGCTGCGTCGCTTCGCCGTCGCCCGAAACCGCGTCCGGCCGCGCGATTCTCGAACAGCGCGCCGACCACCCCGGTTCACTCGGCATTGCCATCTCCGAGGCCGTTGAACTCGCCGCCCAGCGCGACGATACCAAGTACGCCCTCGGCTCCGTGCTGAACCACGTCCTGCTCCACCAGACCGTCATCGGCCTTGAAGCCCTGGAACAACTCGCCCTCGCCGAGGATTATCCCGATGTCGTCGTCGGCTGCACCGGCGGCGGGTCGAACTTCGCCGGCATCGCCTTCCCGTTCATCGGCGCGAATTTGAAGCAGGGCAAATCCACCCGCATCGTCGCAGTCGAACCCGCCGCCTGCCCCTCGCTCACGCGCGGCAAATACGCTTACGACTTTGGCGACACCGCCCATCTGACGCCGCTCACCAAGATGCACACGCTCGGCTCCACCTTCACCCCGCCGGGCTTCCATGCTGGCGGCCTCCGCTATCATGGCATGGCCCCTCTGGTCAGCCATGTCGAGCAACTCGGCCTCATCGAGGCCACGTCGTACCATCAGACCGGA
>DNFG01000281.1:595-2860 GCA_003487005.1 Bryobacterales bacterium | reverse complement strand
CAATCACGCCGTCAAGGGCGCCCTCACCGAAGCCCTGAAATGCAAGGAAGAAGGCGTCTCCCGCGCCATCCTGTTCAACCTCTGCGGCCACGGCCACTTCGACATGCAGGCCTACATCGACTACCAGGCCGGCAAACTCACCGACCAGGAATACGACCCCTCCGAACTCGCGATGGCGCTGAGTGGATTGCCTTCAGTGGGGGCGTGAGCTTGCGCTAGCCCGCCCCAGTTCATCGCCCCAATCATCCTGCCACCGATCGCCCGGGTGTCCGAACGGGCACATGGTCTGGAAACGGGACCGGCGAGATGGGTCACATTTTGGGCTGTTCTGTTTTGAAAGGACAGGCGTCTCGCCGTCGAGGCGCTGGGAATGGGAACTTCCGTCAGCCGCCCCCGTCAGGGGGCGGGCACCCTCGGGTCCAACCCCGCGCGCCGGGCGCCCGCTTGAGCCCTTGCCCTCAGACGGGTGCAGGCAGGTGGTCCAACCAGCCTACTCGGCAGACTCCCCGTGCTTCCGCAGACTCTTCAGATACCCCTCGATCGCCTCCCGAATGTTCTCCGTCGCCTCGGTTCGCGTGTTTCCCTGCGAAACACAACCCGGCAGTGCCGGGCAGGTCGCCACGAAGACGCCGTCTTCATCCTGTTCCAGGTAGACCCGGTATCTCATTTGCCCGCATTGTAGCAATGCCCCGTCCGCCGCCCCGCCCGCTGCTATAATCGGAGCTGTTGGCCCCAATGTCCGTATTTCCCAGTTTCACCCCTTCGCATCCCGCCGGCCGTCATGCCCGGGTTCTGCTCAGCTCCGTTTTTGGCCCTTACGCCCAGGACGACGAGTTCGGCAGCCGCAAAATCAACCCCATGGAGCTGTATCACAACCAGGTCACGCGTGCCCAGGGTCCGTTCTCCCTGCGGATCTTCCACCGCTCCTGGGGGATCATGTTCCTCCAGTCCAATCTTGAAAATCCCTCCACCGTCCTCGATTTCCCCACCCGCGAGCGCTTCATCGAAGAGCTGAAGAGCAACCCGTACGACGTCGTCGGCATCAGTTCGATCATCGTCAACGTGGGCAAAGTCCGCGAAATGTGCCGTCTGGTGCGCGAACACGCGCCCAAAGCCCGCGTCCTCGTCGGTGGCCATGTCGCCGCCATCCCGGACCTCGACACCATGATCGACGCCGATCACATCGTCAAGGGCGAAGGCGTCAGTTGGATGCGCCGCTTCCTCGACCAGGACCCCTCGGCGCGCATCGTTCATCCCCCCATCGCCTCCGGCTTCGGCCATCGCATCATGGGCCTCAAACTGCCCGGCGACATCGGCTCCACCGCCGCCACCATCATCCCCTCGGTCGGATGCCCTCTCGGCTGCAACTTCTGCACCACCTCGGCCTTTTACGGCGGCAAGGGCAAGTACATCAACTTCCTCGAAACCGGCCGCGAGGTCTTCGAGGCCATGGAGGCCGCCGAAAAGGCGATGCACCTGCGCGCCTTCTTCGTCATGGACGAGAACTTCCTGCTCCACCGCAAGCGCGCCATGGAACTGCTCGATTGTATGCGCGAAGCCAACAAAAGCTGGGAACTCTACGTCTTCAGCTCCGCCAACGCGCTGCGCCAGTACACCATGGAGGAACTCGTCGAACTCGGCATCTCCTGGGTCTGGATGGGCCTCGAATCGCCGCGCTCAGGCTACGCCAAATTGAGTGGAACCGACACGCTCGACCTCACTCGCAACCTGCGCGCCAATGGGATCCGCGTCCTTGGCTCCTCCATCGTCGGCATGGAGCACCAGACGCCCGAAAACATCGCCAGCGAGATCGAATACGCCTGCGGCCACGAGACCGATTTCCACCAGTTCATGCTCTATACCCCGCTGCCGGGAACGCCGCTCTATGCCGAGATGAAAGAGCAGGGGCGGATGCTCGACGACGAGGAACTCGCCGACGTCCACGGGCAGTTCAAATTCAACTGGAAGCACCCGTTTATCAGCCGCGACCAGTCAAAAACGTTCCTGGATAGCGCGTTTTGGCGCGATTTTGAGCGCAATGGGCCGTCGTTGTACCGGATTTGCCGCACCACGCTGGAGGGCATCCGCCGCTATCGCTCTCACGCCGAACCGCGCGTCCGCGCCCGCTTCGAGCGCGAGATGAAGAACTTGCGGACGCAGTACTCCGCCCTGCTCTGGGCCATGGAGAAGCATCTCCGGCTCTCCAACGACTCAGTAGCCGACAAGGTCCGCGAACTCCGCCTCGAAGTCCGCCGCGAATGTGGC
>DNFG01000281.1:0-199 GCA_003487005.1 Bryobacterales bacterium | reverse complement strand
AAAACCTTCGTCGAACGGAAGAATTGGGCCACGGATTAGAGGCCGGCGCGCCGGCAGGGGGTCGGGGGGACGACGCGCCCTGCCGGCGTGCCGTGCAACGGACCGAGGATCCGCAAGGCCAAGCCGAGGCGCGGGGGTGGGCCGCGCCTTGTGGCTCGGAGCGTACCTCAGTACGCACAGACTGGGATCGGAGGAGGAT
>DNFG01000224.1 GCA_003487005.1 Bryobacterales bacterium | reverse complement strand
ATACGACATCCCCTCGAAACAGGCGTACTTCCACCCATCTGCGGTCACCACCCCCCGGTACGGCTTATTCACGCTTTCGCCATGCCCCGTCGGAATCACCGTCTGCAGATAGGCCGAATCCGGCTTGGCCGGACGCGGCCGGTCCAGCCGCCGCCATCCCGACAGGTCCTGCCCCTGCATCCAGTCCGGCTTCCTGATCCCGCACAGCCCCAGCGTTGTCGGCGCGATGTCCGGCGCATTGATGAAGACATCGTTGTATCCCACCGCCCGCTGTTGATAGCGCGGCTGCTCCCCGCAAATCTGGAACGGAACCCGGATCGATTCCTCGTACGGATTCATCTTCCGGAATTGCCCGTGCGAGCCCAGCATGTCGCCGTGGTCCGACAGATGAACAATGTGCGTCTCGAACGCGAGCCCGAGTTCGTCCAGCGCCCTCCGGATCCGTCCGATGTTGTGGTCCCAGTTGTCGACCATGGCGTAGTAGCCGCACAACTCCCGGCGTGCCCGCAACTCGATCTCCCGCGAGCGCGGCACGTTTGGGCGCAATTCCAGTGCCCCGGCCCGGTACCGGTGCATGTATTCTTCCGGAGCCTGGTAGGGGTCATGCGGTGGCTGCACCGAGAGAGCCGCGAAGAACGGCTGCCGCTTGCCCGCCTTCTTCGCCGCCGCGCGCTCCTTCAGGTGCCGGATGAACAGGTTGGTCAACTCGTCGGTTTCATAGCCCGGCAGCCGGTAATGGAATGCGTCCCTGCCCTGGCCGCCGTGGACCCAGCAATCCCACTGCGAATTGTTGTTCTCGTAACCCACCCATGTGTCAAACCCGCCACGCATCTCCTGCGGCATGATGTAGTGGGCCGCCCGCCCGTTGCGCTCGTGGAAGCCGCCCAGGTGCCACTTGCCGAACCAGGCCGTGTGATACCCGGCCTCCTTGAACGGCTGTGCGATCGTCGGCTGGCCTTTGGGCAACGGGTGCTCGTGTCCCGGCACCGCCTTGTGTGCATAGAGTCCTGTTAACAGCGACCCCCGGAACGGACAGCACAGCGGAAATCCCGAGATCGCGTTTCTGAAAGTCACCCCGTCCACGGCCATCCGGTCCATGTTGGGCGTCGAGACGTTCGGATCGCCGTTCGAGGCGATCGCCTGCGCCCGGTGCTGGTCGCTGAACAGCCAGATTACGTTCGGCTGATCCACCGGAGTGAATCCGGGAGCCAGTGCGCCCTCCCGGGGCGCCGCCTGGGCCGCCGTCCCCGCTGCCAGACTGGTCTGAACGAAGCTGCGTCTGTTCATCAATACTCGGTTTTCCTTTCTGTATCAGTATATTGCGGTGAATCCAGCTGGCCGCCTCAAGTTTTGCCCGGAGTCTGCCGAAAGAACAAGTGAAGATGTACTTCCCGCCCCATGCCGGGATCCGGAGTGTTGTCCTGCTTGTCCTGCTGGTGGCGATGCCCGCCTCTGCGAGTCGCGTATTCCGGATGGGCTATGAGCACTCGCCCCCGGTCCAACTGGTGGACTCGGATGGCCAGATCCGGGGTCCCGTCCATGAAGTCCTTTCCGAGGCCGCCGCCCGCCGTGGCATTCAACTCGAATGGGTGCACGCACCAGAAGGGCCAGACCGCGCGCTCGCCTCGGGAAAGGTCGATTTATGGCCCTTAATGGCCGACATCCCCGAACGCCGCGGTATCGTCACCATCACCGGTCCCTATCTGCGAACCCGCTGGTGGCTCGTCTCCCGCGAGGAGAGTGGTATCCGGTCTGTCGAGGATCTCCGTGGCCGTCAGGTCCTGCGCATGCCGGGCTTGCTGGCCAAATCCCTCGCTCGACGCTATCTGTCGCATGCGCGCGCCGAGGAGGCTGCCAACATTGTCGACGCCTTGGGCCGCGTCTGCCGGGGCGAAGCCGAATCTGCGCTCGTTGCCCAGGGGACTGGCGACCATATCCTGCTGAGCGACCAGGGGTGTGATGTCGGAATGATGCAGGTCGTCGCCCTGCCCGGAGTGCGCCTCGACTACGGCATTGGCGCCCGCCGTGGCAACCGTCCTGCCGAACGGGCCGCCGCGGATTTGAAGGACTCGCTCGTCGAACTCTTCGACGACGGCCAGATGGCCGCCATTTGGCTCCGCTGGGGTCTCATCGTCACCGAGACCCGGATGCTGGCCGATTACCTCTCGACGCAGCGCTACAACCGGATGCTCCTTGCGCTCGCCGCACTGCTGCTTCTCGCTTTTGCCATCGCTGTCTGGCAAACCCTCCGCTGGCGCCGCGCCCAGGTCGCCGCCCAGGCCGCTGCCGAAGCCAAGCAGACCTTCCTCGCCAACATGAGTCACGAGATCCGGACCCCCATGAACGGCGTCCTCGGGCTCGCCTCCCTCCTGGAACACTCCGGTCTCAACGACGAACAACTCGAGTACGCCCGCACCATCCGTCAGTCCTCCTCAGCCCTCCTGCGTCTGCTCAACGACATTCTCGATGCCGCGAAGATGGAGTCCGGGCAGTTCCGCCTCGTCGAAGCGCCTTTCAACCTCCACGATATCGCCGCCCAGGTCTCTCACCTTTCGGAACCCCAGGCCCGCCAGAAGGGTCTCGGCTGGCGGCTTGAATGGGAACCCGGCCTTGCCACCCACTGGACCGGCGATGGCGCCCGCATCCGGCAGATCATCCTCAATCTCGTCGGTAATGCCCTCAAGTTCACCAAGCAAGGCTCCGTCACCCTCCGCTTCGGACGCTCCGGTGAGCACTTGTGCATCACCGTCAACGACACCGGCCCCGGCATCAGCGACGAACTCCGCCGCCACCTGTTCCAGAAGTTCGTCCAGGGCGAACACTCCTTCGCCACCGGACTCCAGGGGACGGGCCTCGGCCTGGCCATCACCCGTTCGCTCGCCGAACGGATGGGCGGCTCCATCGCCTTCGAATCCGAACCCGGCAAAGGCGCCACCTTCGCCGTCAGGTTGCCGCTGCGTCCCGCTTCCGCCGAAGGCGTCGCGCCATTGCCTGATCCGGACCACTTCAGCCTTCCCGTCAAGCCGCGCCGTGTCCTCGTCGTCGAGGACAACCGTGTGAACCAGTATGTCGCCCAGCGAATGCTCATCCGCCTCGGCTGCCAGGTCGAAATCGCACCCGACGCCAAAGAGGCTCTCGCCCTTCTCGATCACAATCTCTATGACGTTGTCTTCATGGATTGTGGCCTGCCCGGCATGGATGGCTACCAACTCACCGAAACCATCCGCAAGCGCGAGAACGGAGCCCGCCGCACGCCCGTCGTTGCCATGACCGCCGCCGCCCTCGACGGGGACCGCGAGAAGTGCCTCGCCGCCGGCATGGACGACTACCTCACCAAACCCCTCGACCTTCAGGCGCTCAATCAGGCGCTCACCCGCTGGGCCTGCTCCGCATCCGCCTCGCTCACGCGTTCAGATGGGTGTTGATCCGGCCGATTGCCTCGTCAATCTCCGCCGTCGACTTGAACCCGATCGTGACCGCGTCCACTGTCCCCAACCCCATGACGTAACGCAGCGCCGCGTCCCGCTGTTCCGGTTTTGTGAAGCGGCCCTCGCCGATCAACTTCATTCCGATCACACCGGTCCCCTGCCCATGGACCCGCCGGATCGTCTCCGTCACCCGCGGCACGTCTCCCTTTTCGTTCGACTCGCTCTGAATCGTGTCCATCCGTGTCCCGTCATGATTCACGCGCAACAGCGCCACATCCAGCCACTGGTTGTCCGGAAACGCCCGCAATGGCAGCAAACCATGGCATGAGGCCCCATGCGCCTTGAGAATCTTCCGCTGCTTCGCCTCGCTGAACTCGTCCTGGATGTGCGCCAGTTCTTCGCGCCACGCCGGCGTCCGCACGCAATGCATCAGCAGCACGTCGAAATACTCCGAATTCAGATCCTTGCGGAACCGGTCGATCGTCGCTCGTGGATTCGCCTCGTCCCGCCAGCGCATCTTCGTCATCAACTGGTACGAGTCCCGCGGAATCCCTTTCAGCGCCGCTGCCAGCATCTGCGGCATGCCCCGGTACGAATCCGCCGTCTCGAAAAAGCGGATTCCCCGCTCATACGCGTACCGGACCAGCCGCGTGAACTGTTCCTGCCCCAACTCGCGTTGAATCCGGCCGCCGAACGTCCCCGTGCCGAAGGCCAATCGCGTCACCTTCACCCCGGAGCGCCCCAGTGGAACCAGATCCGTCGCGCTCCGCCGGGCCGCCGATGCCGGCATCGCCGCTGCCGCAATCGCCGCCGCGGCGCCGGTCAGAAACCGCCGCCGGCTTGTTTCCGCACAAGACATCGCAATCCTCCCTGCTCGATTTATTCGACAAGGTAGCACACTGCCGCGTCCGGTTAGCGAACCCGCGCCTGCCGCCGCGACGAGTACAGCGCCAGCCCTGCCACCAGCACATTCGACCCGATCAGCGGCGCCGAGCCAATCGCCACCCCATAGCCGATCCAAACCACCGCCGCCGCCGCCTGCACCCGCCGCAGCAGCGCGGCATCCTTCACAAAATACGACGCCGCGAACATCGCCGTCGCCGCCCACCCGATCAGATCCAGCGCCACCCGGCTCAAACCGTCACGCTCCGTTCCGCCACTCCGCTGCCCGCGATGGTCAGCGAATCCGTCCGGACCTTCGTCCATTCCTGCAGCGTGAAGCCGTGCGATTCGAACTGAGCCCGGACCTGCGCCGCCTCCCACCCCAGCACCTCCTCCAGAATCGGCACCACCACCGACAGCGCGTCATCGGACAACATTGTCCGCCTGGCGATCTGCGTCACGAATGGTGACTCCGACACCGCGATGGTCAGTCCCTCCCGCCGGTGTACGTGCAGCATCACATGAACGTCCGACGATCCGTCGCCCACGTACACAATCCGGTCGGGCGACACCTGTAACTGCATCCGCAGTTCCTCCAGCGCCGCCACTTTCCCGTAGCCCGCCGTCACCTGCTCGATCCCCGTGATCGCCCCGCTCCCTTCATCCCACCGGAACCGTGTCCCGATGATGTGGTCCGCCGGGACGATCCCCTCCAGCGCCGATTGAATCACCTGCTCCGGCGCCGCCGAGAGCACGTAAAAACTGAAGCGATATCCGGACAGATTCGCCAGCAACTTCGTCAACGCCGGCAGATTCCGCTTCAGCCGGATCTGCTTGCCCGTCTCCCACAAATGCTCCCGCCGCACATGCCGGTAATCCGGGTCGTGCAGCAGCAGATAGGCCAGTTCGCCGCCCTGTTGCACCAGCCGCGTCTCGGAGACGCCCGCTACCTTCTCGTGGAAATTCGTCACACCCAATAAATCGGATAACACGATCCCGGAGTCGTTAAAGCTCAGGGTTTGGTCGAAATCACTCGCCAGCAGATACCGCTTTTCATTTCGGGCCGGATCGGTTCTCATTTCGTTCAGCCGCTCCTTTCGGGGCTTTCGCCCTCCAATCTGTATTGTCGGGAACCTGCAACAAACACGCGTTTCGGACGCGTGACAAAGTCATGACGGGCCGGCACGGCCATCGGGGGACAGGAGTTCTCAGGCGGGGAGACGAACTGGACTTCCACTTCAAGTATCGCACAGACTGAAATCATGGAACCTTGGCTCAGCGGTTCACTGCCCCACCTCGACCCCCTCCGCGCCGGCGTCTGCTACTCCTTCATGCAGGTCCGTGACGAAATCCTCCACTGGACCGCCGGCCTCGACCACGCCGCCCTCTGGGCCTCTCCCGCCGGCCTCGCCCCTGCCGGGTTCCACCTCCGCCACATCGCCGGCAGCCTCGACCGCCTCTGCACCTATCTCCGCGGCGAACAACTCACCCAGGCCCAACTCGCCGCACTCCGCGACGAAATGAACCCCTCCGCCACCCTTGCCGACCTCCTCACCGCCGTCCACCAGGCCCTCGAGGACGCCGAATCCCTCGTCCGCGCCACAAACCCCGCATCCTACACCGAATTCCGGGGTGTCGGACGCCGCCAGTTGCCCACCACCGTCGGCGGATTGCTTCTCCACCTCGCCGAACACACCCAACGCCACCTCGGCCAGTTGATCGTCACCATCAAGGTGCTCCGCTCCGCTTCTACTTGAGGTCCAGCGATGGCCAGTGCGCGGGCCGGCTCTCCCGCATTGCCCGGATCCCTTCCGCGTAATCGCCCGAACGGTGGGTCTTCGTCATCATCTCCGCCGCCAAAATCCCCGCCGTCTGCCACGACATCTCCCGCGACTTCTGCACAAAATCCAACCCCCGCCGCAGTGACTCCTGCGCCACCGTCGCCAGATGCTGCGCCGTGTGCGTCGCCCTGTCCTCCAGTTCGAATGCCGGACACACTTCGTGGATCAGTCCGTACTCTCGCGCCTGCGGCGCCGAAAACAGCCGCCCCGTCATGGCCAGTTCCGCCGTCCGCCTCTCCCCCATCGCCAGCGCCAGCGGCCGGAATGTCACGAACGGAAACGATCCGTACCGGATCTCCGTCAACCCAAATTGCGATCCCTGCGCCGCCAACACCACATGGGCATTCGCCAGCAGCCCCAAACCCGCCCCCATGCATGGCCCCTCCACCGCCGCGACAATTGGCTTGTGATAATGCAGCCCGAATGTGAATAGTTTTTCATGAATAAGTTCGGCATCCAGTGCCTCCGGTAACAGTGCGTTGCCCAGGTCCAGGCCCGCGCAGAAGACCGGGCCCTCCGCATCCAGCAGCACGGCTCCCACTGAGCGGTCTTTGCCCGCATCCGCAAGCACCTCCAGCAAATCGCGGCAAAGACCCTCATCCAGCGCGTTTTTGTGCTCAGGACGGTTCAGCGTCAGGCGCAGCACCCGCTCCTCGTGACGTATCAGTAATGACGGCATCTCTCCTTCAGTGTACGGCACCCCGCCCGCTCCTCTCACCCATTTGGGTGTCGCTGAATCCCCTCCGGTTTTTGAAATCCTGACTAAAATATAATGTCGGGTCGCGCGAAAACTCTTGGCAGTCTGACCCGCTTCTGGCATACTGTAAGGGACGGGAATAACGGGTTGTAATCCCTCCTTCGGTGATCTTCGCAAGACTTCATTTGTTCTCACAGGGTTGTCCCCCGCGTCGCGCCAGAAGTATGCCTTTACAACCGTGTTAAACAGGAGATTGAGTAGTGAAAGAAAAAGGTGTTGTGAAGTGGTTTAACGCCGCCAAGGGCTACGGCTTCATTCAGCGGCAAACGGGGGAAGATGTATTCGTTCACTTCAGCGCGATTCAGGCTTCGGGCTACCGGACCCTCGAAGAGGGCTCCGAAGTCGAGTTCGAAGTGAAGACCGGTCCGAAAGGACTTCAGGCGGAGAACGTCATCCTGAAGTCCTTTCGGA
>DNFG01000311.1:8075-8376 GCA_003487005.1 Bryobacterales bacterium | reverse complement strand
AGTATAGTTAGTTTATTGGATTGTTTTTTTTTCAAGGAGAAGGCGGCATACGGAGTTACAAGGTGGCTGGAGTTCAGGCCGGTGCTCTTCCGATCTCTCCGCCGCCGTCCACGCCGCCCTCCACGGCGCCGGCGGCGCAGGAACGCAAAGGCGGCTGGCGCAAGGCGACGCCCGAGGACCTGAAGCCGGCGCCGCCGCCGGCGTTATCCCCACGCAAACCCTGACCCCGCGCGTTGCTGATACCCTGGTCCCCAATCATGCAGTGGACCCGCCGCTCGTTTATGGCCGCATCCGGAGCCGC
>DNFG01000311.1:2932-7786 GCA_003487005.1 Bryobacterales bacterium | reverse complement strand
GTTTATGGCCGCATCCGGAGCCGCGCTGGCCGCGGCGCAGACCCGTCCGGACTATCAACTGCAACTCGACACGCTCAGCCAGGGCTTCGACGGCGAGACCTGCTGGGTGCATCCCCGCGCCGGGATTGTCCCCGGCGAGCGCGGCCCGGCGGTCGTCCTGACCATGCAGAAGTTGCTTCTGACGGGCTCGGATGTCTTCTACGCCCTGAACGAGCTGCGGACCGACGACCTGGGGCGCACCTGGCAGGGCCCTCGAGAACGGCAGACGGAACTGGGCCGCCGCGAGGAAGCCGGCGGCGTGGTCGCCGCCTTGTGCGACTTCACGCCGCAATGGCACCGGAAGTCCTCTACGCTGCTCGGCATCGGGCACGTCGCACGCTACGTCAACAACCGGCTGATGCCGGCCCCGCGGCCCGTCGATTCGGCGTTCTCAATCTATGACGCCGGACAACCGTCGTGGACGCCCTGGCGCGTGATCGAGACGCCCGCCGCCCACCGGCACCTCCGCTTCAGCGCGGGCTGCGCCCAGCGTGTGGACCTCGACGATGGAGAGATTCTGCAGCCCGTTTCGTTTGGTGACGGCAAGGGGCCGAACCAGGTCGCCGTGGCGCGATGCTCGTTCGACGGCGAGACGCTGCGGGTGCGGGAATTGGGGCGGCCACTGTCGGTGAACGTGGAGCGGGGGTTGGTGGAACCGTCACTGACCAGGTTCGGGAAGCGATACTTTCTGACACTGCGGAACGATGTGAAAGGCTATGCCGCGGAAGGCGACGGCCTGCAATTTTCCGCGCCCCGGCCATGGTGCTTCGACGATGGCGCCGAGCTGGGGAACTACAACACGCAGCAGCACTGGGTGGCTCACAGCGCCGGTTTGTACCTGGTCTATACCCGGCGCGGCGCGAACAATGATCATGTCTTCCGGCACCGGGCGCCGCTCTTCCTCGCCCGCGTCGATCCGGAGCGCCTCTGCGTCTTGCGCGCGACCGAACGGGCGGTTGTCCCGGAGCGTGGTGCGCGGCTCGGCAATTTCGGAGTCACCACGGTGAACCGCGAGGAAACCTGGATCACGGTGAGCGAATGGATGCAGCCCCGGGGTTGCGAAAAGTACGGCTCCGACAATTCCGTCTACGCGGCGAGGCTCCGTTGGCGGCGGCCGAATGAACTGGCGGAGCGCTAGCTCGCAGCGCCCGGCGCGCCGTCAGGGAGCGAGGGTCAACTGCTGCGTGGCCTCGGCGCCGTCCTTGCCGCGCGCGGTGAGCGTATAGGTGGTTTCCCGCTTCGGCACAACCGCGAAGCACCCCTGAAACACCTTCGACGCGGGGAACGCGGCCGGCTGCACTTCCACCTGCTCGGCATTCCAGACCCGGAAGCACAGGCGGTGCAGCGTCATCCCTTCCTCCCGCTTCGTCTCGTCGAGGCGGAAATAGTCGATCTTGACGCCAGCCTCGGCATCCGGCGCGGCGGCCGGGGAAGCCTTCGTGGCGCGCGTGCCCGTGACGGCCACTTCCAGCGCCTGCGTCTGTTCTTCGCCCCGGTCGTTGACGGCCGTCAGGGTGTAGGCCGTCGTCTCCGTCGGCCGCACCTCGATGCAGCGGTTCAGCGAGGGTTTGATCTCCGCGGCCGGTGGATCCAGCGAGACACGATCAGCGTTGGAGACGCCATAGCATAAGATGGCGGTCTGACCGCGCTCGATCATTGCAGGGGTCGCGTAGAACATGATGATCTTGAGGCCGCGGGCGGGGTCCACCCAATCGTGCGACGGATGCGCCTCCACGGCCGGCTCCACTACCGGCGCGGGCTGGTTCCAGGGCATCTGCGGCGCGAATCGCAGGATCAAGGCGACCACGACGACGAAGAGCGCGAGATTGATGTGCCGAAGTTTGTTCTGCCAGTTCATCGGTCTCGGGAGCCTCCTCCCAGTTTGACACTTCGAACGCCGCGGACGTTACCCGGCGGCTATAATCGAAATGTGAAAACCAGCCGGTTCCTGCTTGCCGTTGCACTTCTCGGCCTGATGGCCTGTTCCAAGAACGTGCAGAATAATGATGCCATCCGCCAGGGCGTAATCGAGCACCTGTCCAAGAACACGGGCCTGTCGCTCGCCTCGATGGAGATCGGGGTGGAGTCGGTGACCTTTCGCGACAACGAGGCCGACGCCGTCGTCAGCTTCAAGCCGAAGGACCAGCCCGGCGACCAGGGCATGTCGATGCGCTACACCCTCGAACGCAAGGGCAACGAATGGGTCGTGAAATCGAAGGCCGACAGCGGGCAGGGCCACGCCACCATGCCTCCCTCGAGCGAAGGCATGCAACTGCCGCCCGATCATCCGCCCACTCAGTCCGGCCGCGGGCCCGGTCAGGAGAAGTGACGCGGGTCGCCGTTCTCGGTGGAGGTCCGGCCGGCTCGGTGGCTGCTGCGCGTCTGGCCGCGGCCGGCGTCGAGACGGTCCTCCTCGACGAAAAACTCGCCTGGGAGAAGCCCTGCGGTGGCGGGATCACCTGGAAAGCCTACTCGCAGTATCCGTTCCTGATCGAAAATGAGGCCCCGCGCCGCGTCGTCCAAAGAACCCTGCTCAGCGAAACCCGCGCCGGCACCGCCGCGCTGGAATTGACCGAGCCCCTGCTCATCTACTCGCGAAAGGACCTGAACGGCCTGTTGCTCGAACGCGCCGCCCGCCTCGGCACGCGCATCGAAAAGGAACGGGCGCTCGGCCTCGAACGCCACGGGTCCGGTTGGCGCGTCAGAACCCGCGCCGGTTCGATCGAAGCCGATTACTTGATCGTCGCCACCGGCGCCCGCAATTCCTTGCGCGAAGTCGGTACCCAGTACACCGCCGCCGACACCATGTGCGCTCTCGGCTACTATGTCCCCGGCGCGCAGGAGCATGTCGATATCCAGTTTTTTCCCGGTTTTGAAGGCTATATCTGGGCATTTCCGCGCCAGGACCATCTCTCGGTCGGCATCTGCGGCAAGGGTCAGTCGTCTGCGGCCATGCGTGCCCGGCTCGAACAGTGGATGGACGACCGCGGCCTCTCCAGAAAGGACGCCGTCTTCTACGGCCACATGATCCCCGCCCTCGAACGCTCCTCCTGGCCCTCCAACCGGATCGCCGGCGAAGGCTGGGCCGCCGTCGGCGACGCCGCCGGCCTCGTCGATCCCGTCACCGGCGAAGGCATCTACTACGCCGTCCGCTCCGGCGACCTCGCGGCCCAGGCTCTCCTCGACGTCCACTGCCCCCCAGAGTCCGCGCACCTGCGTTACCGCGCTCTCCTCGACAACGACTTCATCGAAGACCTCACCTTCGGCGCCGGACTCGCCAAGCGCTTTTTCCTCCAGCAGGTCCTCCGCGCCTCCGTCCCCGGACGCATGATCGAATTCATGCGCCGCAGTCCCTCGATGACCCGGATCGTTCAGGACCTCTTCGCGGGCACGCAGAACTATCTCGCATTGAAGAAACGCCTGCTCGGCAGCCTGAACGGCACCATGCACGAACTCGTCATGGGCGCCATTCTCAGCCAGCGCGTCGTGAAAGAAGGAGAAGCATGAAGCTCGACCAAAGCGCCGCCCTGCTCGCGCGCGCCCAGCAGATCATCCCCGGCGGCGTCAATTCCCCCGTCCGCGCCTTCCGCAGCGTCGGCGGAACCCCGCCCTTCATCGCCCGCGGCGAAGGCTGCCGTTTCCATGACGTCGACGGCAACACCTACATCGATTACATCTGCTCGTGGGGTCCGCTGATCCTCGGTCATCGATTCCCGCCCGTCCTCGATGCCATCCGCGACGTCCTCGACGTCGGCACCAGCTTCGGCGCGCCCACTGAACGCGAGATCGAACTCGCCGAGGAGATCCGCGCCGCCGCGCCCTCCTGCGAGATGCTCCGCCTCGTCAACTCGGGCACCGAAGCCACCATGAGCGCCCTCCGTGTCGCCCGCGGATTCACCGGCCGCGAACTCACCATCAAGTTCGAAGGCTGTTACCACGGCCACGTCGACTCGCTCCTCGTCAAGGCCGGCAGCGGCATGGCCACCCTCGGCATCGCCGACACCGCCGGCGTGCCCCCCGGCTTCGCCAACACCACCCTCGCGCTGCCCTACAACTCCGTCGAAGCCCTCGAAGCCGCCTTCCGCGAACGCGGCGATCAGATCGCCGCCGTCATCCTCGAACCCATCGCTGGCAACATGGGCTGCGTCCTGCCGTCGCCCGAATTCCTCGCGGCCCTCCGTGCGCTCACCCAGAAGCATGGCGCCCTGCTGATCTTTGACGAAGTGATGACCGGCTTCCGCGTCGCTTTCGGCGGCGCTCAGCAGTTGTTCCAGCTGCGCCCCGACATGACCACCTTCGGCAAGGTGATCGGCGGCGGACTCCCCATCGCCGCCTACGGCGGCCGCGCCGACATCATGAGCCGCGTCGCCCCCGCCGGCAACGTCTATCAGGCCGGCACGCTCTCCGGCAACCCTCTCGCGGTCTCCGCAGGCCTGGCCATGGTCCGCCATCTCAAGGCCCATCCCGAGATCTACACCCAGCTCAACGAAGCCGCCACTCGCATCTGCGCCGCCGGCGAGGGCGTCGAAGGCGTCACCATCAACCGCTGCGGCTCCATGTTCACCTTCTTCTTCCACCCCGGCCCCGTCAACTCCTGGGACGACGCCAAGTCCTGCGACACCGCCCGCTTCCGCGATTTCCATCGCCATCTGCTCGAACGCGGCATCTACTTCCCCCCCTCCCAGTACGAGGCCGCGTTCCTCTCCGCCGCCCACGACGCCGAAGCCGTCGAAACCACCGCCGCCGCCATCAGCGCCTTCCTGCATCCCTGATAAGATGGCCCCATCATGAACCGGCGCCACGCCCTCGGCGGCC
>DNFG01000311.1:0-2592 GCA_003487005.1 Bryobacterales bacterium | reverse complement strand
TCCCCCCCTCCGGAAGACCGGCGCGAAACCCCGCAACGTCATCTTCGTCCTCACCGACGACCACCGCTACGACGCCATGGGCTTCCTCAAGGGCCAGGACTGGCTCGAAACCCCCCAGATGGACCGCCTCGCCCGCGAAGGCGTCTACTTCCGCAATGCCTTCGTCACCACCGCCCTCTGCAGCCCCAGCCGTGCCTCCGTCCTCACCGGCAAGTACGCCCACAACCACAAAATCGTCGACAACAACACGCCCATTCCCCCCGGCACCACCTTCTTCCCCCAGCACCTCCAGCAGGCCGGCTACCGGACCGCCTTCGTCGGCAAATGGCACATGGGCCACGAAGGCGACGATCCCCAGCCCGGCTTTGATCACTGGGTCAGCTTTCGCGGTCAGGGCACCTACCTGCCCTCCAAACCCGGGTTGAACGTCAACGGCAAGCGCGTCCCGCAGAAGGGCTACATCACCGACGAACTCACCGATTACGCCCTCGACTGGCTCGGTCAGCACCCGAAGGATCAGCCCTACTTCATGTACCTCTCGCACAAGGCCGTCCACGCGGACTTCGTCCCCGCCGCCCGCCACAAAGGCAAGTACGACGGAAAACCCTTCAAATACCCCGCCACCATGGCCGCCACCGGCGACATGGCCCGTAACCGCCCCATGTGGGTCCAGAACCAGCGCAATTCCTGGCATGGCGTCGAATTTCCATACCATTCCGGCCTCAACATCGCCGAATACTACCAGAGCTACGCCGAGTCGCTCTGCGCCGTGGACGACTGCCTCGGCCGCGTCATGGATGCACTCCGCCAGCGCGGCGAACTCGACTCCACCCTGCTCATTTACATGGGCGACAACGGCTTCGCCTTCGGCGAACACGGGCTGATTGACAAGCGCACCGCCTACGAAGAGTCCATGCGCGTCCCCCTCCTCGCCCGCTGCCCCGAACTCTTCGGCGCCCCCGGCCGGACCGTCGATCAGGTCGTCGCCAACATCGACATCATGCCCACCGTCCTCTCCGCCGCCGGCCTCGAAGCCCCCGCCGGCGGCGACGGCGCCAACTTCCTGCCCGTCGCCCAGGGCCGCCCCGCTCAATGGCGCAAGGAACTGCTCTACGAATACTACTGGGAGCGCAATTTCCCGCAGACGCCCACCATCCACGCCCTCCGTGGCGACCGCTACAAATTCATCCGCTACCACGGCATCTGGGATATCGACGAACTCTACGACCTCGCGGAAGACCCCCTCGAATCCAACAACCTCATCTTCAGCGAGAAACACCGGCCGGTCGCGAACCAGATGCGCACGCGCCTCTTTGAAGTCCTGGAACAGACCGGCGGCATGCAGATGCCCATCTACCCCGACCGCGGCGGCAGCAGCAACCTCCGCCATTCCAATCGCTCCAAAGCCGCCGAATTTCCGGCGCAACTCGAGCGCGAGCCGCGCTAAAGGTAGCCCGCGCGCAGGCGGTCCTGCCGCTCCTCGAACGCCCGCTTCAGCCGGAGTCCGGCAAACAGCAGGATGCTCAGAAAAAGTCCCGCGGTGATCCACACCAGCGTCTGCGCCCGCCACCGCTCCGGCCGGTATGGCAGCGCGCTCGCCCCGTTCCGCAACAACCGGACCCGCAGCCGGACTTGCGCCTCCGCCCGGCTCTCACTGAGGTTGTCCAAAACCAGCCGGTACTCGCCCTTCTCCGGCAGCGTCCGCGTCAGCGACCCGCTGAATCCGAAGCCCGAACCCGCCAGCACGCGGTGGTCCCGCCCCGCGAACCAGCGCTCCGCGTCCTCAATGCTCATCAACAGTACCCGGACCCCCGTCAATCCCCGCACCACGTCGAATTGGACGATCACCCGCACGCCCGGCTCGTCCAGAGGCAGATCGAGTGTCCGGATCTTGCCCGGACCCACGCCCACCGTCTCATCCAGCACCGTCTCCAACCGTGGCTGCGCCGCGCCGCCGTGGCCCGCGCACACCCCCGCCCCCAGCAACAACAGCGCCGCCACCGCCGGCCCCTTCATTGCGCCTCGTGCACCACACGCCCACCCAGCACTGTCATCTTTACCTTCGTCCCCGCGATCTCCGTCGCCGGCGCCGTCATGATGTCGCGGTCCAGCACCAGAAAATCGGCCAGCTTGCCGGGCTCCAGCGACCCCTTCACCTTCTCCTCAAACGCCGCGTACGCGCCATCCAGCGTCCAGCTCTTCAGCGCCTGCTCGCGCGTCATCCGCTGGTCCGGCATCCAGCCCCCCGCCGGCTCCCCCTTCAGGTCCTGCCGCGTGATCGCCGCATACAACCCCAGCATCGGATTCGGCTCCTCCACCGGAAAATCCGACCCGTTCGCCACCGGCACGCCCAGCTTCAGAAACCGCTGCCACGCGTACGCGCCCGCGATCCGGTCCGGTCCCACCCGCCGCGCCGCCCACCGCATGTCGCTCGTCGCGTGCGTCGACTGAATCGACGCGATCACCGAGTAGTCCAAAAACCGCTGAAAATCCGGCAGGCTGATGATCTGGGCGTGCTCGATCCGGAACCGCTTGTCATTCCGGCCCCCGAGCGCGGCCGCATTCCGGGCGACCTGTGGTTGCGAGTGACCG
>DNFG01000097.1 GCA_003487005.1 Bryobacterales bacterium | reverse complement strand
ATCGGCGCCGGCGCCGATCAGAACGAGGAGAAGCAGATTGAGAGCCGTGAGCCGTTTCATGCGGGGCCTCCGGCGTTCTTTCTGTCGTCTTCGAGGAGTTTGCGGGGGACGAGAGCGCCCACGGTGAGGCGGAGCGGGACGTTCTTCTGCGCGTTGGTGGCGGCTCCGAACTGGATTTCCTGCGTGGCGATCAGCTCAGGTTGCGCGCCGAGGTCGGCAAGGAGGTTGACCGCCTGTTCAATGCCGCACTCGAGGGTGACGGTGACGGTCGTGAGGACATAGTGATCGCCGACGGGCTTCGGCTGGCCCATTTCCCCGGCGCGAAAGCTGACGGCAGGCTGCTGTTCACTCAGCACCCGGCGGACGACCTGCAGCATCCGGGCCTGCGCCTGGGCCATCGTTTCGGCTTCGATCAGACCGGCCTCGCGGGCAGCGAGTTCGGCGCGGACCTTCTCGCGGATCTGTTCGCGTTCGGGCAGTCCGGCGGCGATGCGGCGCAGGCTCGCAAGCCGCTTTTCGGCTTGGGCAGGCGTGAACGTCGACAGGGTATCGGGCGTCGATTCGGGCCAGAACTGAACAACAATGAAGAGCAGCAGGGCCGGAACCAGGAACATGAGGGCGCGGCGGTCGCGAGGAGAAAGGTTCATTGCGCGGCTCCTTCGCGCTGCACGCGAATGCGGAACAGTTCCCCATTCTGGCCCCGGTTGAGAGGCATCGTGAAGGTGGCGCCGCGGAAAGCAGGGGCTTCGTCGAACTGCTTCAGCAGGCCCTCGGCGGCAGCAGCCTCCCCGGCGACCTGCAGGGTATCGCGGCCAATCTGGAGTTGCTGAACCCAGGCGGGCGGGGGCAGGAGGCGATTCACCTCCTTCACGGCATCCAGGTCGGCCCGGGACTGGCGGCGGAAATCGTCCAACTGGCGGATGCGCGCCGCGAGCGCGGCGGTCTCTTCGTCGAGTTTCTGGACACGCGCGACGGCAGGTTCCACGTTGCCGATCTCGGCCTGAAGGCGGGCGAGATACTGCCGGTCGAGCCAGGCTTCCTGCGCCAGCAGCGCGCCGCCGGTGACGGCGAGCAGGGTGGCGAGCACCAGCGTGGGGATATAGCGGGCGCGGGAACTGGAAGCGCGCTGGTCGAGCGGCAGCAGGTTCAGCGGTTCGCCGAGATGGGGGCAGGCCGCGGCAAGCGCGGCGGCTTGCGCAAGCAGGGTGGAGTGAGCAGTGGGTTCGGATTCGCCGGGATCCGGCGCGGGCCAGGGAAGCAGTTGATCGAGGCTGAGGCAGTCGGGATCGCCATCGATGCGCAATTCAGCGCGAACGAGACCCGCGGCCCGGTCGGGAGGAAGGTCGAACTCCGCGGAATAAAGGGGCCTGGCGGGGCTTTCACCATAGAATTCGAGCCCTTCGGACTCACCGGGCCAGGAGGCGAGCAGGGCGGCGGGCGGGGCGCCGGTGGCGCGCAGGGCGGCGTGCAGGACAGGGCCGGAGAACGAGATGCCGGCCAGGCGGATGCCGGCCTCCGACAGCAGGGCGGCTGTCGTGTCGATGTGGCGTTGCTCAGTAATGCCGACCGCGACCTGGGTCTGATTCAGGCGCTGCCAGCCGTGGGCGACCTCGTCCTCCGTGAATGGGTGGAGGGAATCGAGTTGGAAGCGGACCGCGGCGGCGGTATCTTCGTCGTTGACACCGGGAAGGGTGATCAGCCGCAGGATTGCGTCGGGGCGGGCGAGAACGGCAATGGCCGCCTGCCGTTCGGCGCCGTGGGTCTTGAGAAAGGCGAGAGCCGCGGCGCCCCACTCGGCGGCGGGCTTGTCGCGGAACCCTTCGATGCGGTGAACGCCCGCCAGACGGGCCCCACTGGGGCGGACCCGGACGACAGCGATTTCCAGGGTCGTCTCGCCCAGTCGGATGCCAACACCTGTGCCAAAACTGACGGCGCGGCGGAGGACGGGCACGCTGGTCATTGCGGCCACACCTCGAAACGCAAACGGGCGCCGGGGGTATTCTCGCGGTACTGGAGGACACGAGTCCCGCTGGGGGAGAGGCTGGAATTGATCTGAACGGTCATGGATGCGGAGCGGCGCAAGTCGGAGAGGCGGCCGTCGGGGCGGCGGGGCCGGGCGAAGGCGCGGAGCGTGTAGATGCGGTCGCCACCGACGCGGAAGCGGCCGGCCGAGGAGCCGAGCAGGGTGCTGGTGACCCCAAACTGGGCTTCCGTGATCGGGGCCAGGCGGCGATTGGTGACAATCATGTCGACCGCGCTCGGAGGCGCGCCGACAGCGAGCATCACTTCCGGCTCGACCGAATTGATGTCGAGGGCGGAGTTGCCGCTGTAGACCGAGAGGCAGTCGCGCAGCCCGGCGCGGGCTACGATCGTGCCGTTGGGCAGCCGGTCGTAACGGCCGTGGAAAAGTTCGGGGGTGATTCCGTGCACCGACAAAAGTTCCTCGATCTGTTCAATTGACGCGTGGGGGGCGCGAAAAGACGGAGCACGGCCCAGATAAATACGGTCAAAGACGCTGATGTCGCCACCGGGGGAGGGCGAACGCCAGTCGATGATGGCGGCGGTGACCTGAGCGGCGTGCGGACCCGGCACCCCGAGGGCCAGCAGAAGTTGAAGGATTTCCTGCTCGGGGGCGAGGTTGACGTTCAGGCGGGCCGATTCGGGGATCACTTCGACGACGGCTTCGCCCTCGGGGAACGGGAAGAGAAGCAGCGGCTGACCCGGCTGCCAGAAGCGGGGGCGCCCATCAGGAAGGCGGGGTCCGGCGCCATAAAGAAGATAGTTGTGCGCGCGATCGAGGGCGCCATTGGCGAGGTAGTGGGCGCGGAGGGCTTCAACGGTGGTTTCCGTGCGCGCGATCTCCCCGCGCACCGTGGTGGCCACCGCGAAGGCGATGGCGGAGAGTGCGGCCGACAGCCAGAGGACGGCGAGCAGGGCGCCGCCGCGGGTCCGGTTAATATTCGAAAGGCTCATCCGGAGGCTTGGTGACGCGCAGGCGGGTGGTGAGGGTAAAAGGCTGAACCCGCGAGCGGTCGTCTTCGAGAGGGATCAATTCGATGCGGATCGCGGACGGCCAGAGGTCGTTGCGGATCCACAGCGGAAGCCAGAGAGGGGGCTGGCCTTCGAGGGCCTGTTCAAAGGAAAAGCGGGCGGCGGAAAGGCGGTCGGCGAGCACAAAAGTGCCCCGGCGGGGAGCCGCCGGGGGGAAGACTGTGCGCGGGATGCCGGTGTTGGCGTCGGGCTGCGGAGGCATGCAGAAGAAACCGGCCCCCGCGGGGCCGAAGTAGGGCGTTTCGTTGACCAGGAGGCGGACGCCGCGGCCCTGATCGCCAGGGGCGACGAAGATTTCGACGATGACCGGGTGGCCGCGGTGCGCGCCTTCGAGCGAATATGAACTGACGAACCGGAGCACGGCGGGTTCGCCCTGGAAGAACATCGTGGGGTTGCCGGGAGTGCCGGTGGCCTGGCCGCAGCGGGCGCGGACCGGCAGGAACGACCCGAGTTGCTGCTCGAGAATCCGGTACGCGCCGGTCACGCGGCGGTTGTCATTCACGCGGCGCTGCACGCCCTCCAGCGCGCCGAGCCCGGTGCGGATGGCGAAGAGCATGCCCGTGGAGAGAAGGCTGACAAGCGTGATGGCAATCAACAGTTCGAGCAGGGTGACGCCGCGGCGCGAGTTCATCGATAGACCTCTCCGGCGAAGGCGGGGAAGAGTTCAATGTCCCGCATCGTGGCCTGCGTGCGGCGGTACGCGGCCAGTTTCATGGACTTGGTCCCGCTGCCGGCGGCCCACCAGACTTCGAGTTCGATGCGCTCCAGGATGGCGGTGCCCGGAGGCGGAGGCACGCCGGGCGGGGCAATGCTCTCGAACGGGATGACACGGGCGCGCCACCCGGAGCGGACCCCGCCCGTGGACTGCGGGGCGAAAGCGCCCTCGATGGGGACCCCCTTCGGGAGCAGGCGCGCGGCAAGAAGTTCGTCCATCTGGCGGCGGGCCAGCAGGGCGGCGCGGTCGTACTCCGTCAGCCGGGCGGCATTGCTCAACGACGTCCGGAGGCTCCCCAGCAGGCCGACGACGGCCACCGCCATCAGCGTGGTGGCCACGAGAACTTCGAGGAGAGTGAATCCGCGTTCGCGCATTGAAGTGGACTCGGACTATTCGGCCTGTTCGGGCTGTTCGGGCTGTTCGACGCGCGCAACCCCCGTGACGGGGTCGACGCGAATCTCGCGGACGTGGCCGCGGGTGCTGACCAGGACAAGAGTGACGCGCGGGAAGGTCGCGCCGGGAAACACCAGAATGCTGCGGACGGCCGGAGGTTCGCCGGGCGGTTCGGGCAGGACACGGTCAATGGTGATGCCGTCGGGCAGTTTGTATTCGCGATGGAAGCCGGGGCGCAAACTGCGGACCTCGATGAGCCCCTCGTCGCGGACCACCGTGAATTCAACAGGCTCCTGGCGGCGTTCCACCTGCACCATGGCTTGTGCGAGCAGGCCCGCGACGGCGTCGGCGGCGGTGCGCATCCGGATCGAATCGAGTCCGGAGGACACGCCGGGGAAAGTGAGCGCCGCCATCAGCGAGACGAGCAGAACGACAAGCATCATCTCGATCAGCGTGACGCCGCGGCGGGAGCGCAGGTTCATTGCGACTTCCAGCTCACGATGTCGGCGTTGATGCCGTCGCCGCCGGGTTGGCCGTCGGCGCCGTAACAGATGATCTCGGGTTCATCGCCCTGGTCGCTGGGGTACTTGTAGATGTAGTCGTTGCCCCAGGGATCGTGGGGGATCTCCTGCGGCAGGTAGGGCCCCTGCCACTGGTTGACGCCCTGCGGGCGCGTGCGAAGGGCATTCAGGCCCATTTCGGTCGTGGGATAGACGCCGGTATCGAGCTTGTAGGTGCCCAGTGCGGTCATGAACGAGTTGATCTGGGCGCGCGCGGCGGTGACGCGCGCGGTGTCGCTCTTGTTGAGCAGGCGGGGGGCGACGAGGGCCGCGAACAGGGCGATGATCGTCATGACGACGAGCATTTCGATGAGCGTCACACCGCGTTGGCGGCGGGTTCTTTGCGTGTTTTGGCGCTTCATAAGGTCACTTTCCGGCGCTAAATCGCCACTTCGTTGATACTGGTGATCGCCAGCAACATGCTGAGGATCAGGGCGCCGACCACGACGCCCAGCAGCAGAATGATCAACGGCTCGAACAGCGCCGTGAAGCGCTTGATGGCCGTCCGGGTGTCCGCGTCGTAGATGTCCGCGGCCCGGAGGAACATCGCGTCAAGCCGTCCGGTTTCCTCTCCCACGGATAGCAGATGGCTGGCCAGCGCGGGGAATTCACCGGTGCGCGCGAGCGGCGCGGACAAACCCTCCCCGCGCTTCACCCCCTGCGCGACCGGTTCGAGCGTGCGCGACATCCGCTGGTTGGTCATGATCGAGCGCGCGATGTTCAGGCTCTGCACCAGCGGCACGCCGTTGGCCACCAGTGTGCCCATCGCCCGCGAAAACTGGGCGGTTTGCGACTTGCGGAGGGCATCCCCCAGCACGGGCACTTTCAGCAGGAAGCCGTCCCACCAAAGCCGGCCCTCCGGCGAGCCGATGTACACCTTCATCGCCGCCAGGAAGGCCGCGATCGCGCCGAGAATCCACAAGCCCCACTGCCGGACCCAGCCGCTGATGTCCATCATGATCCGCGTCGGCGTGGGCATCGTCATCTGCGATTCGGCAAACACCTCGCCAAACTTCGGCACCACGTAATAGAGCAGCACGAAGATCGACGCCGCGCCCACGAACGAAAGCAGCGCCGGATAGACCATCGAACTGACAATGTAGCCGCGCAGTTCGTCGCGCTGCTTCTCGTAGTCGCTCAGGCGCTCGAAGATCTGCGCCAGCGAGCCCGAAGCTTCGCCAGCGCGGACCATGTTGACGTAGAAATCGGGGAAATGCGCGGGTTTGGTGGCCAGCGAATCGGCCAGGGAACGCCCGCCCTTCAACGTGCGCAGTACGTCCCCGACGAGCGTCTTGAACTCGGCGCGTTCGCTCAGTTCGCTGGTGATAGACAGCGCGCGGTCCAGCGGCACGCCCGCCGACAGCAGCGTGGACAACTCCTGCGTGAAGAACAGGACGTCCTTCCGGCGGCCGGGCTGCCAGGAGGGGAGCTTGAAACCGGCGCGACCGCCGGAAGGCTGCGCGCCCACATAGAGCGGCGTCAGCCCCTGGCGGCGCAGTTCGGCCACCACGCGCTTCTCGTCGTCGCCGGGCAGAGTGCCGGTCCGGACCCGCCCGTCGGAGGCCACCGCGCGGAAGTGCCAGGTCGCGGCCATCAGAACTCCTGCGTCACCCGCGTCACTTCGGCGGGCGTCGTGACCCCCGTCGCCACCTTCAGCCAGCCGTCCTCGCGCAGATTGCGCATTCCGTTACGGCGCGCGGCTTCGGTCAGATCGGCGGCGTCGGCGTCCTTCATGATCAGCTTGCGGATCTCGTCGTTCAGCTCCATCAACTCGAAGATACCGACCCGCCCGCGGAAGCCGGTGCCGAAGCACTCCTCGCAGCCCGCGCCGCGGAACGCCGGCACCATGTCGCCAAACGGGTTCATCGCCTCTCCGTCGCGTTCGCGGCAGTTCGGACAGATCCGCCGGACCAGGCGCTGCGCCAGCACCGAGACGACCGACGAGGTGATCAGGTAGTTCTCCACGCCCATGTCCGTCAGCCTCGTGATCGCGCTGGGGGCGTCGTTGGTGTGCAGCGTCGAGTACACGAAGTGGCCGGTCAGCGCCGAGCGGATCGCCACCTCCGCCGTCTCATAGTCACGGATTTCGCCCACCATGATGACGTCGGGGTCCTGGCGCACGATGTGGCGAAGGCCGGTGGCAAAGGTCAAACCGATCTGCGTGTTGACGTGGATCTGATTGATGCCGTCCATCTGATACTCCACCGGGTCCTCGATCGTGATGATCTTCTTGTCGGACTGGTTGATCCGCTTGAGCGCCGAGTAGAGCGTCGTGGATTTGCCCGATCCGGTCGGCCCGGTGACCAGGAAGATCCCGTGGGGCAACGACGTGTAATGGTGCATCCGCGCCAGCATGTGGTCGTCGAAGCCAAGCCGCGAAAGATCGTAGAAATCGCCGGCCGAGCGGTCCAGCAGGCGCATCACGACGCTTTCGCCATACAGCGTCGGGAGCGTCGAAACGCGCAGATCCACTTCGCGGCCGATCGTCTTGATCTTGATGCGGCCGTCCTGCGGCAGGCGCCGTTCGGCGATGTTCAGCTTCGCCATCAGCTTCACGCGCGAGATGATCGCCGCCTTCAACTCCCGCGGCGGCGGCTCCTGGTCCTGCAGTACGCCGTCCACCCGGAAGCGGATCTTGAACTCCTTCTCGAACGGCTCGATGTGGATGTCGCTCGCCCGCTTCTCCACCGCCTGGCCGATCATCGAATTGACCAACCGGATGACCGGCGCCTCGCTCGCCATGTCGCGCAGGTGTTCGAGATCGCTCGCCGCTTCCTCGTTCTCCCGTCCGGTGAAGGTTTCATCGCGCTCCTCGGCGGCGTAGTGCTTCTCGAGGGCGTCGTGGATCTCGGAATCGAGCGCCAGTTCGGCGCGAACTTTCAGCCCGGTGGCCGACTGCGCCGCCCGGATGGTCTCGAAATCGAGCGGATCGGCCATGGCCAGCACCAGCGTCGAGTCCTCGATCCGAAGGGGCACCGCGCGCGCCTGGCGCAGGAACCGCGCGGGCAGACGTTCCGTCTCCGGCGTCACCGGCGGCGGTCCATTGAAGGCGGCGACGGCGATCTGCAACTGTTCGGACAGCGCATTCAGCACGTCGCGCTCCGCCACGAAGCCGAGGTCCACCAGAATGCGGCCCAGTTTGTCGCCGCGCTCCTTCTGCAATTCGAGCGCGCGTTCGAGTTCTTCCGCCGTCACCTGTCCGCGGCTTTGGAGTATTTCGCCGAGCCGCATCGCTATTCCTCGCGTACACGCAGCACGTTGGCGAGCGTGTCCGCGCCCGCCCGCTTGGTGGCGACATTCACCAGCGCCTGTTTCGGCGCCTGCATCGTGATCATCTGGGGGAGGCCTTTGCGATCCTCCCAGGAGTGATGGACCAGCACGAAGCCCAGCACCACCTGTTCGTTCGCCGGCACCCGGTCCAGCGACGCCGCGCCGTCCACCAGCATCTGCCGCATCATGTCCCGGACCGCCGGCAACCGTTTCAGCTTCGCCGCCTTCACGCGCGCCACTTCGTCCGGGCCGATCTCCGGCCGGAACGGGCTGACACCCGCCACCTGGACGATATTGACCTCCGCCGTGAACACCGCTCCATAACCCGGCAGGTAAATCCCGCGGGGCAGACCCAGCACGTCCAGCGGCGCATTGATGTCATAGCGCCGCAGCTTGTTGTACATGCTCTCTTCCACAGCCGCCAGTTCGCCGCGCGAAGGCAGCGCCCGCTGCGCTTCCAGAGGCGCCCAGGCCATCATCAACAATGCCGCCAGCGCGAGCCGCATCAGTCGCCTCCATAGCGAACGGCCAGCGATTGCGCCGCGGCCAGCCGTTTTTCCATCATCAGGAACGATTCCCGGACCAGTTCGAGATCCGCCCGCCGCTGCGCCTGCGCTTCTTCCAGGATTTCCGCCTTCACCTGCTCGAAACGCGCCTGTTCGGCGGCCCGCGCCGCCTGCACGGCCGCCGCCACTTCCGTCCGGACCTGCTCGACAGTGATCCCCCCGGTCACAACCGCCGGCGCCGGGCCGCGCGGCACAAACGCGTGGACCACGATGGCCAGCGACAGCATCGCCGCCCCCGCGAACGCCAGCCTCGGGCCCGATGCCCAGAACCGCTGCCACCAGTTCGGCTCCAGCACCGGGTCCGACACGAACGCAATCCGGCGCACCGGTTCGGCCTGCGGGAGCCGGCCCAATGCGCTCAGCGTCAATTCCAGATCATCCACCTCCGCCCGGGCTTCCGGATGCGCCGCCAGGTGCGCCGCCGCCCGTTCGCGTTCGGCCGCCGGCATTTCGTTCAGCACATACGCGTGCCAGTCGAACTCGTGTTCGGTCATGATTGCGCCTCCTTGCCAGTCCGGCCCACGCCCGTGTGCGGCGCCAGCATCTGTTTCAACTGGTCCAGACCTGTGTACACCCGCGACTTCACCGTCGATGCCGGACAGCCGAGAATCCCGGCGATTTCGTCGAACTTGAACCCTTCATACACCTTCAAAACCACTGCCTCGCGCTGCTCGGGCGTCAGCCGCGCCAGCGCCGTTTCCACTGCCAGCGACAGTTCCACGCCCTCCAGCGAACGCCCCGAAGTAAACGGCATCACGGCTTCGGACAGTTCCTCCGACGGACGCCGCCGCCGGATGGCGCTGATCGCTTCGTTGTGCGCGATCCGGTACAGCCACGGTCCAAACCGCGCCGGGTCGTCCAGCCGCGCCAGGCTTTGATACGCCTTCAGAAACGCCTCCTGACTGACATCCTGCGCGTCATCCGGCGAACCCACAATGCGCAACAGG
The DNA here is from genome assembly GCA_003487005.1 of Bryobacterales bacterium. GTDB lineage: Bacteria > Acidobacteriota > Terriglobia > Bryobacterales > Bryobacteraceae > PNKE01. The sequence continues at coordinate 3,614 of DNFG01000097.1, read as the reverse complement.
TAATTGAACACGCGCTTTTCCCATCGGGACACAAGAAGGTTGTACTTCTGCACGTCCCCCTTGCGGGCGCCGCGGACCAGGTCCGAATCATCCACTTCGCGAAAGATCAAATTGAGTTCAACCCGTCTTTCACTCACTATGACGCAGCCCGGGCGGAAAAAGACGGACGCCGCTCCGGAAAGTGCCGGGGCGAACGGGCATTCAGTGTCTCCCGTTCGCCCTCCGGTACAATGAAGGCGATGCACTTCGACGACTACAAGGTCGTGCTCTACCGCAACGAGCCCGGCGGCTGGGTCGCCGAGATACCGTCGATTCCGGGTTGCCACGCGCTGATGCTCTCTCGCGAAGCGGCACTGACCGAACTGGCGGCCGTCTTTCAGATGATTGCCGACGAGTACGCTGAGCGAAATCAGGCCCTGCCGGCGGACACCACCGAAATCCTCCATGCCTAGCGCCCGAGCGTAGGAGTTCCGCCGCGTGGCGGCGAAGCCCGGTTTTCGCCAGACGCGGCAGACCGGAAGTCACGAACGCTGGCAGCATCCGGATGGGCGCGCAACCACCATCCCCGTGCATGGCGGGATGGAGATTGGCCCGACGCTGTTCCATCGCATCCTCCGGCAGTTGGGCATCGCCCCGGATACGTTCGCCCGCCTCCGGTAGTCCCCCACGCGCTACCCGGCTTCGTAGTCCCGGTACAGGCGCCCCACGTCCGCTTCCCCGGCCACCAGCACCAGCCTTGCCCCGGCCCGCGCCGTTGACCCGCCGCGCAAATCCCGGCCGAACAGCGATAAATACGTCGAAAAGTGCGTGTCCGTCTCGTGCGGCATCGACACGGCGAAGCAGTCGCGCCTTCGCGACAGCACCACCGCCGTCAGGCCCGCCTCCCGGTTCCTCCGAACGCCCACCGGCCCCTCGAACTCCTCCCGGATCGCCCAATCCACCGGGTGTGGCGGGATCTTCCAGCGCCCGTCGCGGATCATCGCCGCCCCAGCGGCGTCCCTTGGGAACATCTGCCAGTCCCCGGCCGCACGGCTCGCCGTCACCAGCCTTCCGCCCTGAACCCACCCCTGCGCCTCCGTGAAGCCCGGTCCGAAATAGCACGCCAGAAACGTCTCAAAATCCCTTAAATCGCGTTCCGGTGTCACCGAAATGGCGATATCGAGCACCCCCGCCTCCGCCCATCGGTACACCGCCTCCATCCCGAACGGCCGGTCTGCCGCCGCCGCCCAGCGGACCGCCACCGAGCCATCCGCCCCCAGTCGCGCCTCGCTCTCCACGTACCACATCCCGTTGCCATACCGGCGCCCGTCCGAAAACACGCGGTACACCCCGAACAGGCCCATGCTCGTCGCCAGCACCGTCCCCGACGGCCCATGCACCGCCGGCAGCAACCCTGTCGCCTTCCCCTGTTTCCGCAATTCGCCCTTCAGCACGCCCGTGTCGAACCTGAACCCGCCATCGCCCATCGCGTGAAAGCGCAAGTCCGCGCCCGGCGCGGCCAGCGCCGAAGCCAGCAGGGTCCGTCGCGTCATCATGGCCGGTCTTCTTTCAACCCGCGCAGGTGGCGGTCGAAGAAGTCCATCATCGCCACCCAGTCTTCCTCGGTGAAAGCGTGTCCGTGTTTCGCGTAGTTGACGCCGATCCGGTTCTCCGCGCCCAGGAGCGCATAAGCCGGCGCCGCGCCGGCCAGGCTTTGTTTCACCGCTTCGGGGCGCGAGATCCGGTCCGTCTCGCCTTCGAGGGCGATGAACGGCCGCGGCGCGCTGAGCGCGATGAACCAGTGCTGGTCAAACGGCAGACGGTCCACGAACCCCCGGAACTGGTGCAAGTTGGGGGAAAACCAGTTCGGATACTTGGTCTGCATCAGGTCCAGCGACTCGCTCCCCTCCGGCCCCGCGAACCGGTACGCCCCCACGCCGCCGCCGCCGGTGACGACGGGGGCGGCCGAGAGGCGGTCGTCGAACGCCGCTGCGACCATCGCCGATTTACCCATGCGCGAGGCGCCGGTCACAATCAGTTTGTCTTTGTCGATGGACCGGTCGGTGACCAGATAATCCGCCACGCGGGAGGCGCCCCACGCCCAACCTGCCAGAATGCCCCAGTCGTAGCCCGGGTAGGCCGGATAGAACCGCGTATTGCGGAACGCCCAACTGCCATCCAGATTGCGCAGAGTCGTGTCTTCGGCGCAATCGTTCGGATTGAACACGGCCAGCGCGTAGCCCCGGCGGAAGACGATTTCGTGGCGGATGGCCATCGCTTCGGCCGTCATCACGGGTCCTTGCGCCGGACCCGGACGCGCTTCCGGACCGACCAGCACCAGCACGTTCTGCCCCTTGCCCTGGTTGGGCCCTTGCGGCAGGCGCGGCAGCGGAACCGCCCCCGGCGGCGTCCCGCCTTGCAGAATAATCGCCGGAAATGGACCCGGCCCCGCCGGCGTGAACAATCCCACCCGCAAACTCAACTGCCGGTCCGGCCCGAACCGCAGCCGGACCAGCCGGTACCGCACCTTCGCCTCCAGCAGCCGCTCATCCTTTTCCACTTCGCTTGTGACATTCCCCGGCGGCGGCGGCATCAAGCCGACCGCATAATAACTGAGGATCCGCCGCATTTCCTCGCGGCGCTGCGCCCACATCTCCGGCGACGTCACCCGGCGCCCGTCGTTCATCACGAGCACTTCGGGCATGCCCACGCGGACGGGTAGCGCCTTCGGCCCGGGCAACTCGCCCAGGGCGGTCGGGATACGCGGAACCGGAATCTCCCGGGCCGCCTCCTGAGCCCAAACCACCCCCGCCGCCGCCAACAGGGTCACCAAACCGGTTCTGCATTTCATGGCTGCCATCGAGTCTATCCCGGAGGACGTGCGCGCGTGGCGGGGGCAGTCGCCGGCGCGTGTAGAACGCTCTGCGGAGGAGTTCGTTCCGAACTCGCTTCGTACACTCGTTTGGGTGTACGCAATTGGAGAATCAATGTTTCATCGTGGTTTGATGACGGGGTTTCGAGAGGGTTGGCAGAGTGGGAGCACTATGGCCGATGGGTGGTTTTGCGAGGCGTGCGCGGGGGCAGAGGGAGGGTCAAGGGATCTGGCCGGGGGGTGTGAAGTTGGCGGAGGCGTCGTCGAGGACGAGGACCCAATCGAGGGCGGGTTGTGGGGGGGTGAAGGTGCGGGTGCCGCGGTTACGGAAACGGCCGATGGCGCGGGTTTGGCCGGTGCGGGGGTCGAACCAGGAGGCGGCGGTGTGGCGTCCGGAGAGGGCGCCCATGCGGACAGTGAAGGGTTCGCCGGTGAAGGTGTAGAAGAAGGCGTAGGCGGCGCCGCGGGTGGCGATGACGCGGTGGTAGCGTTCGCCCCCGGGGCCGGCAAGCAGGGACTGGCCGGGGATGCGTTCGAAGAAGGGGCGCGAGAGGATGAGGCGCCGGAGGAGAGGGACGTGGCGGGGGGCCGGGGGGCCGGGGGGGGTGCCGCCGGCTTTTTGGGNCGCCCAAGCGGGCCGCCCCGCCGGGCGGGGGGGGGGGGGGGTGGCGCGGCGGGGGGGGGGGGGGGGGGGTGGGGGGGGGGGGGGTTCTGGGGGGGTTTGTCTTTTTTTTTTTTTGTTTTTTTTTTTTTTTTTTTTTTT
>DNFG01000095.1 GCA_003487005.1 Bryobacterales bacterium | reverse complement strand
CGGCATCCAGCGAAGCCTGCTCTGGCTCGCGGAGCCCCGCGGCAACCACCAGAGGAATACGCTTCTACCCTCTGCCGATGCCGGCCTCACTCTCCGGATCCCGGCGGTCTGCGCTATCCCCGCCGGCGGATCCCATGAACGCGGCCTGGTCTTACCGTTGCGCCGAAAGCTTCACTTTCGGCATGGCGAGGTAACCGACCAGGGTATCTTTGCGGACTTCATTGACGACCAGTTCGTAGGGCACCCGGGCCCGGCTGAGGACATAGAACTGGACGGGTTCGTTTACGGTCTTGTCTTTCTTCTCAACGCGCTTGTCGTCGGCGACGATGTCGATCGTGAAGCGGTTCCGCTTGGTGTCGGTCCGCTTGACCTGCATCACGATGTCGCCGATGCGCTGCTGCTTCTGTCCCTTGGTGATGGTGAATTCGTAGTAGTCGCGCTCGCCCATGGAGCGAAGGGCTTCGAGTTCCTTGCGGTTGGTGGCAATGAGGCCGCTCATGACGCCCATATCGCCAGTGGTGCGGCGGAGGTCGGAAATCGTCCGGTCCAGTTCACCGCGGGTGGAGGCGACTTCGGTGCGAACGGCGCCGACATCGGACGTGATGTCGGTGAGCCGGGCGGTGGCTTCCTCGGTGGTGGTCTTGATTTCGTCCAGCTGTTCGGCGAGTTGGCGTCCCTGCTCATCCTGGCGCTTGGTGAGCCGGGAGGCGATCACGTTCGTCTGCCGGCGCAGCGCTTCGCGGGCTTTCTCCACGCTTTGAGCGCTTTCCTTGCGGGTGTTGTCCAGTTCGGCACGGACGGTTTCGAGCGTCTTGAGAACTTCGGAGTCCGCATCATTGGCGGCCTGGCGAAGCACCCGAACCTCTTTCTGCACTTCGGCCATTTCCATGCGGAGGTTCACCATATTGGAGTGCTGCCAGAAACTGAGGCCAAAAGCACCCAGCAGGCCCACGCCCAATACGACGGCCATGAAGGGGAATCGGCTCGACTTTTCTTCCCGGATTTCGTAGCTGGGCGTCGGAGGAGGGGTCATGTTTTCACGATTGTTCGGTTCGCTCATATTGACTGCTTCCTGCCCGTGGAGGTTGCAATCGGCGTGCCATGCTGGCTGTCTATTTGGAATCAACAAGTTGGGCTGGAAGCCGCCGCTTCAACCGGAAGATATTTCCGGCTGGCGGACAAAAGCGGATGGCAATTATTGCCGTGAGGGGGTTGCCTGCGGCGGAAGGAGACACGAGAACGCCCGCCGCCCGTTCCCGGGCGGCGGGCGTTTCGGAAAGAAGGCGAGAACCGGCTATTCCGCGGGCGGACCAGCGGGTCCGGGCGCGGCGTTGAAGCTTTGCAGCGCGAGGTAGTTCAGCCCGAAGCGATGGATGTTCTCCATCTGCTGGTCAAAAATCTCATAGTGCTGTTCTTCATCGACGACAAGGGCCTCGAAGATCTGTTTGGAGGCTGAATCGGCGTTCTGGGCGCACTCCAGGGCCATCTTGTTGTAGTCCGCGGCGCTCTGTTCTTCCATCGAAGCGGCCTTCTTCAGGATGGCTTCAGGATCCTGAATGGGCTCGACCGGGGCGGCGAGTTCCATCTTGACGTCGCCTTTGAGGAACAGAATGCGTTCGGCGAGAGTCTCGACGTGGCCCATCTCCATGATGGCGATCCGCTTGAAGAGGCTCGCCAGCGGGGCGAAGCCCTGGTCGTCGAGGTGGAAATGGAAGTACATGTACTGGTGGACCGCCTGAAGCTCATCGGCGACGGCGGCGTTCAGGAGGGCAATGCTCTTTGCTTTATCCATATAAAAGGACCTCTCTCTACCAGAATAGCAGCCGGGGCTAGGGAGCCGTCCATTCATAGACGGGCGCGCCGTGGACATCGTGAAGCCGGAAGGTGAGCTTGCTGGTGTTCCCGGCCGGGGTGACTTCGACCGAGGCGTAGCCGCCCTTGATGCGATGGAAACGCTGGACCTCCTTGTCCACATCGGGCGATCCGCCGGCGTGCTCGTCGCTGGCCGGGCCGACCGAGAACTCGTTCAGGCCGGTCTTGGCGTCGACGGAGTGATACTGCCAGTGGCGGTCGCCGCACACGACATAGACATTCTTCTGCGAGGCGGCCCAGGCGCGCATTTCGTTGCCTTCGGTGGCGAATCCGCTGTTGGAATAGTTGTCGTTCTTTCTCGACCGGTCGGGGCCGACCCAGGGAGTGGGGCTGATGATGATCTTGTGGTCGGCATCGCTGGCGGCGACCGTGGACTTGAGCCACTCCTTCTGTTTGGCGCCAAGGATGGTCTTGCCGGGGCCGTCGGGGGCGTTGTTGGGGGAGCGGAAGTCGCGGCCTTCGAGCAACCAGACCTGGAGACCCTTACCCCAGCGGAAAGTGCGAAAAGTGGGATCCTGGACGGGCGCCTGTTCAAGGAAAAGCTGGCGGCCGGTCTCGAACGTCAGGGGCAGCATGAAGTCGGGGTCCATGCCGGGCCAGCAATCGTCGCTCAGCGTGTCATGGTCGTCCTTCATCCAGTATTGCGGGGTGACGGAGAGCAGGTCGACATGGCGGGGCTTGGCATACATGCGCTGCCAGTGGTAACGGGCGAGATCGCGCGTGACGGCGCGGGGGGGTTCGTTGTCGTAATAGACGCTGTCGCCGGTGAAGACGAGGAAACTGGGGGGATGCTTGCGCATGGCCGCGAAGATGTGGAAGCCGTCATCGTGGTCGAGGTCGCGATACATCAGGCCGGTGACGGTATTGAAGCGGACAGCGGCGCGCTGGCGGGGATTGGGAGCCGTGGTAAAGCTGGCGTGGGGCTTTTCCGGCTTCTCGTTGATCTCGACGGCGACATAGTAAGTGCGGCCGGCACGGAGTTTTTCGAGTTTGAGATGGACGGTGTAGTCGCGGTCGGGCCCGGTCTGGAAATCGCCGGCGGGCTTCATGTCGCGCAGGTCCTCACGCGTGGCGAGCCAGAGTTGACCGCGCCCGGTAATGCCGGGGACCGCGCCGGGGAGTTTCCAGGTCTCGGTATTGTCGGGCAGCAGGCTCGCGGGGGCGCGGCGTGGCTCACTCTCGAATTTGCCGGGGATCGGGTGGGTCAACGGGGAGAGCCGGAACCAGACGAGGGCGGAATCATCGGTGACTTCACCGACCCGCACGCCCTCGGGCAAGTACGGACCCTGGGCGAAAGCCAGAAGTGGCAGGAGGAGAAGGAGAATCAGCTTAGTCATGGCATCACCTGTTTACACGGAAGAACCGTGTCCATCCTGACGCGCCGGGAAGCGGGTGTCAACTTGGAAGGCGGGCGTTGGGGGGAGATCGGACTGGCAGGACCGGCAGGACTCGAACCTGCGACCCTCTGCTTAGAAGGCAGATGCTCTATCCAACTGAGCTACGG
>DNFG01000410.1 GCA_003487005.1 Bryobacterales bacterium | reverse complement strand
CCGGGACAGCGATGAACGAGGCGCTGCTGGCGGCGTGCGAGTATCTCAAGGGACTGCCGCCCTTCGCCGGCAGGCGGGCGCTGGTGGTGTTGACGGACAATGGCGGGCTGAACGAACTGGCCCCGGACGAGGCGGTGCTGCGGGCGATGGAGGAGGTGAACGCGGTGCTGAATGCGATCGTCACGAAGGACGCGAAGCCGCCCGCGCCGCCACGCCCGGGCGTGACGATGAACCCGGACTACACGTTCAACGACGTGTTCCTGCTGGCGCGGGAGTCGGGCGGAGACGTGCTGCGGGCGGACAAACCGGAGCGGTTGCGCGAGATGCTGGAGCGGATCCGGTTGCGGTATGGGCTGGGGTACCGGGCGCCGGAGGCAGCGGCGGGGGAATGGCGGACGTTGGAGGTGGAACTGGCCGAAGGGGCGCGCCGGAAGTACCGGAGGGCGGAAGTCCGGGCGAGGGCCGGGTATCGCGCGGCGGGGGTGAACGGGCGTTAGGGTGTACAATCGCAGAGACCGCGCCCGCGGGCGCGATGGGAGGTAGTTTCGTGCAGTCACAAGCATCATTGGCGGAGCCGATGGCGGCGCCGGGCGCGGGCCGTCTGGTGAGTCTCGACGCCTACCGCGGGTTCATCATGCTGATGCTGGTGTCGAACGGCTTCGGGTTCTCCTCGCTCGAAGCCTATCCGGGGTGGCAATGGCTGGCGTATCAGGTGGAGCATGTCTCCTGGGAGGGATGCACGTTCTGGGATCTGATTCAGCCGGCATTTACGTTCATGGTGGGCATGGCGATGCCGTTCGCGATGGCGCGGCGGAAGAAGGAGGGGGCCTCGCAGGCGCAGGTGTTCCGGCACGTGGCGTGGCGCGCGTTCATGCTGGTGGTGCTGAGCAACATCTACTCGAACTGGGGCGCGCGGCCGGGTGAACTGAAGCTGCAATTCATCAATGTGCTGTGCCAGATCGCGTTCGGTTATCTGGCGTGCTACTTCATATTGCAATTGAAATTCCGGATGCAGGCCGTGGTGGCGTTTCTGATGCTGGCGGGCTTCTGGGCGCTGTTCGTGGCGTTTCCGGGGACGGACGGGCCGTGGTCCAAGACGGACAATATCGGCGCCGTGGTGGACCTGCGGGTGCTCGGGTACAACTACTCCGGCCACTACACGACCATCAACTTCATTGGGAATGCCGTGACCATCCTGTTCGGCTGCTGGGCGGGCCTGCTAGTCCGGACGGAACGGACGCACTGGCAGAAATTGCGGATTTTCGCGGTGGCGGCGGTGGCGTGCTTCGCTCTGGGACTGGCGCTGGAGCCATTTAATCCGATGGTGAAACGGCTGTGGACGGCCTCGTTCACCTTCTTCAGCACGGGTTGGGTACTGGTGATGCTCATGGCGTTTTACTGGATCGTGGAAGTGCGGGGCGTGAAGAAATGGACGTTTCCCTTCCTGGTATTGGGGATGAATTCGATTTTCGTGTATTCGCTGGGGCAGATCGGGATCAGTGGCTGGCTGAACCGGGGGCTGGCGGGGTTCACGCAGCGGTTTGAGGGATTGGGACCGGCGGGCGCGATTCCGCATCAGGCGCTGGTGCTGCTGGGTCTGTGGTGGATCTGCTACTGGCTGTACCAGCGGCGGATTTTCTTCAAGATTTAGGGGGTGCAGTTCGCATCCGGGAGTCTTGACTGCCGGTGCTACACTATGAATGGAGGCTTTGGGGCTTCGGCTCCACTGCCTTTTTCTATTCCCTGACAGTTCGCTCCTGCCTCGGACGGAGATCGTTGATGTGGGCAATGCTCCACACGGGAAAGTCCATTCCTCCAGGAGTTCTGCGGGTTGTCCTGTGCCGGAGTTGGGCTATCTGGTTGGCGAAAGAGCGTAGATCGGCCCTTGCCGGGGCTACCATGGACGGCAACCGGAAACCCCAGTTCAGAATGTAGCAGGCCAAATCCGCGAGTTGGATTCCCGTCGTGAGTTCGCTATGCACGAAGAAGGGCTGCGGAATCACCTGGCTGGCCCGGAGCCTCCCCCGATGAGTCTCACGGAAGTAGTCCTCCATCGCGTTGATCAGGCGGCGGCTCTGCTGCCGCTCCAGTTCGTCGAAGACCACCAGTCCGACCTGATCCCGCCCCTGTTCTTCCAGGAAGTAGAACAACCGCTCGAGCAGATAGCTGTAGTCTTTTCTGAGGTAGTCTGGCGCCGGTGCTGGCGCTCGACGATCAACGATCGAGGCAAAGACTTTGCAGTTGTAGCGCGAGCTCACTTGAAGGGCGCGCTGCACGTAAGCAAGTTTTGCCTGGGCAAGCGCATTAATCCCCTGAGGATTCAGTGCGCCATTGAGCAGACAGGCGGAGGCGAGCCGACGGCGGACCTCCACCGCCATGTCTGGGGACTGCGCCGCCTTGCGGAATGTCTTCGCCGACAAGAATTTTCTGCCTTTGATCTCCTCGCCGCATTCGTGGTAACGGATGCCAAAGAGCTCGACCTCGAGGTCGACCAACTCGCAGACCAACGCCCACAAGTCTGAATCCTTGACCGCCAGACCACCCAGGACCATATATGGGGACTCGCGACCGTCGGTGCCGCTCTCATCGACAAAGAGGAAGTACGCCATCTTCGTTGATCCGTTGACAGGCGCGGGCAAAAGCCGCAGCCCCCCCGCCCCGCGCGCTACTCCTCCTGGCCCTGGCTGACCTTGAGCACGGCGAGGAAGGCTTCCTGGGGGATGTCCACTTTGCCGACGCGCTTCATCCGCCGTTTGCCTTCTTTCTGCTTTTCGAGCAGTTTGCGCTTGCGGCTGATGTCGCCGCCGTAGCACTTGGCGAGGACGTTCTTGCGGATGGCCGGGATGTTCTCCCGTGCGATGACCTTGGCGCCGATAGCCGCCTGCAGGGCGACTTCGAACATCTGGCGCGGGATCAACTTACGCAGCCGTTCGATCAGGATCTTGCCGCGTTCGTAAGCGAAATCGCGGTGGACGATCATCGACAGGGCATCGACGGGTTCGCCGGCCACGAGCACGTCCATCTTCACCATCGGGGACGCGCGATGGCCGGAGAGATGGTAATCGAGCGACGCATAGCCGCGCGAGGCGGACTTCAGGCGGTCATAGAAATCGAGCACGATCTCGTTCAGTGGCAGTTCGTAAACCAGCATGACGCGCCCGCCGCCGATGTACTCGAACTTCTTCTGCTGGCCGCGCTTCTCTTCGAGCAGTTTGAGAATTTCACCGATGAAATCCTCGCGCGTGATGACGGTGGCTTCGATGATCGGCTCTTCGATCTTGATGATCTCGCCGGGGTTGGGCCACTTGGTGGGGTTATCGACCTCGTAGCAGTCGCCGTTGCCAAGGGTGACGCGGTAGCGGACGCCCGGCGCGGTGGTGATCAGGTCAATCTCAAACTCGCGTTCGAGGCGTTCCTGCACGATTTCAAGATGCAGCAGCCCGAGAAAGCCGCAGCGGAAGCCGAAGCCGAGCGCGACGGAGTTCTCGGGCTCGAAGTTGAACGCGCTGTCGTTGAGTTGCAGCTTTTCGAGGGCATCGCGCAGCAATCCGTGTTCATGGCTTTCCACCGGATAGAGGCCGGCGAAGACCATCGGCTTCATCTCTTCGAAGCCCGGCAGGGGGCCGGCGGCGTTGGGACCGGCGTCAAGGATGGTGTCGCCGACCTTGGCGTCGGACACCTTCTTGATGTTCGCGAACAGAAAACCGACTTCACCGGCGGAGAGTTCGTCGCACGGTATCGGCTTGGGCGACTGGAAGCCGACGCCATCCACTTCATGAACGGAATCGGTGGCGTACAGACGGATCTTCTGCCCCTTGCGGACAGTGCCGTCAATGATGCGCGCCAGGATGATGACGCCGCGGTAGGGGTCAAACCACGAATCGAAGATCAACGCGCGAAGCGGAGCCTTCGGATCGCCCTTCGGCGGCGGCACCTTCTGGACCACGGCTTCCAGGATCTCGTCGATGCCGATTCCGTTCTTGGCGCTGGCCATGACGGCTTCGGAGGCATCGAGCCCGACCACCTGCTCGATCTGTTCCTGAATTCGTTCCGGCTCGGCGGACGGCAAATCGATCTTGTTGATGACCGGGATCAGTTCGAGGTCGTGATGGATGGCGAGGTAGGTGTTGGCGAGGGTCTGGGCTTCGACGCCCTGGCTGGCATCGACCACGAGGAGTGCGCCTTCACAAGCCTGGAGACTGCGGGAGACTTCGTAAGTGAAATCGACGTGGCCGGGGGTGTCGATCAGGTTGAGTTGATAGGTGTTACCGTCCCTGGCGGGATAGAGGAGGCGGACGGCGTGGGCCTTGATCGTGATGCCGCGCTCACGTTCGAGGTCCATCGAGTCGAGGACCTGGTCCATCATCTCGCGATGCGAGAGGGCGCCAGTGTGTTCGAGCAATCGGTCGGCGAGGGTGGACTTGCCGTGGTCGATGTGCGCGATGATCGAGAAATTGCGAATGAACGCGGGATCCATGCTGTAAAATGAAGGCAGTAGCGCCGGGGGAAAGGCTCTACAGAAGATTATCCCACATATGCCGCACAAAACCTTTGAAGGATCACTCGACGCGAAAGGGCTGAAGTTCGCGATCGTCACCAGCCGGTTCAACAGCTTCATCACCGAGCGTCTGGTCGGCGGGGCGCTGGATGCTCTCGCGCGTTCGGGCGCGGCGGAGGCCGACATCGAGATCGTCAAGGTGCCGGGCTCCTGGGAGATGCCGCTCGTGGTGGGCGAACTGGCGAAACTGCAGCGCCACGACGCGATCATCTGCCTCGGGGCGGTGATCCGCGGCGACACGCCGCACTTCGACTACGTGGCGAACGAAGCAGCGAAAGGCATCGCACAGGCGTCGATGCAGGCGGGCGTTCCGGTGGCCTTCGGGGTCCTGACCACCAACACGCTGGAGCAGGCGATCGACCGGGCCGGAGCGAAGAGCGGGAACAAGGGGTTCGACGCGGCGATGACCGCGATCGAGATGGCCAATCTGCTCCGCGGATTGCGTTCGAACTAGGGAAGGCTGGTACTTCCCGATGCCCGCACGAAGAAAGTCCCGCCAACGCGCTCTGCAGGTTCTGTTTCTGTGGGACCAGCGCAAGTCCACGCCGGAGGATGCCATCGCGCAGTTCTACGCCGAACTGGCCGGCGCCGAGTTCGAAGAAGAGCGCGACGAGGCGCCGCCGCCGACAACCCACGATCCGTTCATGGAGTCACTGGTTCGCGGAACCTCGGCCCAGGTCGATACTCTCGATGAGTACATCGCCAAACGCGCGGAAAACTGGCGTCTGGAGCGAATGCCCGCGGTCGACCGCAACATCCTGCGCATGGCGATTTATAGATCGGAAGAGCGTCG
>DNFG01000291.1:7257-7758 GCA_003487005.1 Bryobacterales bacterium | reverse complement strand
ATCTCAAAGCGCTCGCGGAGAAAGCTGCGCTCGGCGCGTTGACGCTCAGCGTCGGCAGCGGCAAGGCGGGCGGCTCGCTGACCGAGGTCGAAAGGCTCCCACGAAACCAGCACGCCGGCGGCGGTCCCCAGGACCATGCTGGCGCTGCTTTCCGCCACCGGCGGGCCGGATATGGGCGCGATGACCCGCTGGGGCAGCAGCATCCCAAACACGTTGTTGCGCGTGGCGCTATTGACCTGGCCGAGCACGTCGCCCTGCGGCAGCCAGGCCGTTCTGGCGAGACGAACTCCGGAAGCCGCCGCGGCCGCCTGCTCCAGCGCGACAGTCACGCCGGGGTTGCGTTGTCCAGCGCGGCGAACCACCTCGGGCAATGTCCATTGAGCCGCGGCGGGCAGCGCCAGAACCGAAGCGAGCAGCAGAGTTCTAGTGCGCATGAGCGTGTTCCTCGACAACCTCGTGATGAAGCTCGACAACAAGCGAGCGCAGTTGCTTCAGCACCTT
>DNFG01000291.1:771-6974 GCA_003487005.1 Bryobacterales bacterium | reverse complement strand
GCAGTTGCTTCAGCACCTTCCGGCCCGCGGGCGTCAGCCGGTACTCCCGGCGCGCATGGGCCTTTCCGCTTCCCGTCCTCTCATGCGCCTTCAGCCAGCCATGCCTCTCCATGCGTCGCAGGAGCGGATACAGGGTGCCGGGGCTCAGGTCGTAGCCATGGCGCCGGAGTTCCTCCAGCACCCACTGCCCGTAGACCGGCCCCGCGGCGGCGTGGTGGAGGATGTGCACCTTCCAGAACGAAAGCAGGATCTCCCGCGCCAGCGGATTCTCGTTCGGCATGATTTTACGAGTATCGTTTACGAATACCGATATTGCAAGTGAACAGGCGGGCCCCAGCCGGATGGCTGCCCAAGTTTGAAAGCGGGTACATCGCCGGCCGTCGGCCATGTGTCAGGCAGTCGACCACCCGGCGGGTGACTGGTCCGCAACCGGCGAGGGACTCAGGCCTGGCAGGCACAAAATCCATCGCGAGACCGCCTCGCACAGACACGGGAGCGCGCGGTTTGCACTTCTCGCCACCTCACTGCGATGTCGGCGAAGTCAGGCGTGGCCGGCGCAACGCCCGGCCACGGCTACGCGTCCACCTTGTAATGCTTGCGCAGTCTCGTCAGCTCTGCCCTCAGCTCGTTGACAACACTTTGGTACGCATCATCCCCAACCACGTTATTGATCTGGTGCGGATCGCGAGTGAGGTCGTACAACTCCCACTCCTTCGTTTCATAGAAATGCGCCAGTGTGTACCGGTCCGTCCGCACGCCATCGTGCGGCGCGACATTGTGTACACCCTTCTCGTAGTAATGAAAGTAGAACGACTGCCGCCAGTCCTTCACCTGCTCGCCCTTCAGCAGGGGCAGCATGCTCGCGCCCTGCATGTCGCTGGGCTGCGGCTGACCCGCCACCTCCAGAAACGTCTGCGCCAGGTCGAGGTTCGATACCAGGTTCCGGTTCACGCTCCCACGCGGAGCCACTCCCGGCATCCGCACCAGCAGCGGGGTTCGCAGGCTCTCCTCATAAATCCATCGCTTGTCGAACCAGCCGTGCTCGCCAAGGTAGAAGCCCTGGTCCGAACTGTAAACCACCAGCGTGTTCTCCGCCAGACCCGCCGCATCCAGATGCGTCAACACCCGCCCCACATTGTCGTCCACCGACGAGATGCACCGCAGATAGTCCTTGATGTACCGCTGATACTTCCAGCGCACGAGGTCGCGCCCCTGCGGATTCTCCTTGAACAGCTTCGCGTTCCGCGGCCCATAGGCGGCATCCCACTGCCGCCGCTGTTCCGGCGTCATGCGCGGGAACTCGGCGTTCCCGTCGCCCTTGCCGAAGGACCGCTCCGCCCATTCCGGCACCTTCATGTCGTGGTTCCACCGCATGTGCCGGTCGATCTCCATCTCCTGCAGGTACGCCGGCCGGGCCCGCGTCTTGTAGTCGTCAAACAGCGTGGGCGGCTCGGGCAGATCCTCGCCCTCGAACATCCACATCTTGTTCGGCGCCGGCATCCAGTTCCGGTGCGGCGCTTTGTGCTGGCTGAACAGCATGAACGGCTTGTTCGGGTCGCGCCCGTTCTTCAGCCAGTCCAGGGTCAGATCCCCGATGATGTCCGTGACATAGCCCTCGCGCCGCCGCTTCCCGCCTTTGTACAGAAAATCCGGATTGTAGTAATGCCCCTGGCCCGGCAGCACCTCCCAGTGGTCGAACCCCGTCGGGTCGCTCTTCAGGTGCCACTTGCCGATCATCGCCGTCTGGTAGCCCGCCTTCTGCAACAGCTTCGGAAACGTCTGCTGCGTGCCGTCAAACGATGCCGTGTTGTCCGGCACTCCGTTCAGATGACTGTGCTTGCCCGTCAACACCACCGCACGGCTCGGTGCGCAAATCGAATTCGTCACCAGACACTGATCGAACCGGACCCCTTCGTGAGCGATCCGGTCTATGTGCGGCGTCTTGCACAGACTGCTGCCATATGCGCTCACCGCCTGCCACGCATGATCGTCCGAAAACATCATCAGGATGTTCCACGGCTTGCCGTTCGCCGCACGGCCCAGTTGGGACGTGAGCGCTGCCGCGCTCAGGCTGCTCAGGAAAGTTCGTCGATTCATTCGCTCACTCCATTCTTCTCGTCCAGGGCCGGCCCCGCCCGCCACTCGCCGTGCCTCCATTCTTCCAGCAGACACGGCCTCCTGCCAACCGGCTGAGGCCGCAGACACCCCAATCCCTCGTTCCGGGCGGCTCCGGCACCCATCCTTTACCGCCCATCCACACTCCCCCGGCGCCTGCTGCTAGAAGCTCAGCTTACCCGCGATCGTGATCCGCCGCGCTTCGGGGAACTGCGTCGCCGTGACTTGCCCGAACAGCGTGTTCGTCGGCACGGCATTGGGCGGATTGAACATCGCATGGTTCAGCGCATTCTGCGCTTCGCCACGGAGCTGAAAGCGGACCCGCTCGGTGATCGCGAAGTTCTTGAACACGGAGAGGTCCCACTGATTGTAACCGTACTGTCTCACCCCATTCAGACGCAGGGGGAAAGTCCGCACGTTCCAGAGCAACTGCTGGGCCGGTACTTTGTTGAAGTCGTTCGTATTGAACCACCGCTCGACGCTCCGCTCGCCGGAAGAGAGCGGGATATCCTTGATGTCGCCCACATGGAGCACATTCCCCCAGTTGATCGGCGCGCCTGTCATGTATTGATAAATGCCCTGAACGGACCAGCCGCCCAACACGCCATCCACCCAACGGTTGGAATTCCCCAGGAACGTGCGGCGCCTCCCAAACGGCAACTCGTAAATGCCCGTGAAGCTGAAGTGGTGCGGGCGGTCCTGAGGCGATATCACCTTCGTCGGGTACGTATCGAAGACGTTCAGCCGCTCAATCGCTTCCATGAACTTCGACCAGTTATACGTAAACCCGAACGTCATCCCCTGTTGAAACCGCTTCTCCAGGCGCATCTGCAGAGAGTGGTACCAGGAAAAACCAATCGAATCGCTGAAGCCCACTGTCAGGTAGTGGGGATACGCTGTCAGCATCTGCTGCCGCTGAATGTTCACTCCGGCCAGCGACGTCCCCGCAAAATCCGGAATCGCCCGGAACGGATTCGCGAAATTCTGGGTCAGGAAATTGATCGTGGGATTGTCGCGCACTGGCGACTTGCTCCAATACTGCTCAGGCAGCGGACTGCCGTCCAGCGCCATCGGCAGTTTCGTGCCCCGGTTCCCCACGTACCCCACATCCAGCAACAGCCGCCACGGCAATTCCTGCTGGATGTTGAAACTCCAGCGCTGCATGTACCCCGTCCGCATGCGGGGATTGAAGAACTGCGGCGACCGCCCCAGGAATGTCCGCATCCCGGCCGAGGCGCCCGCCGGTTCGATGAACCCATCCGGAAACGGGTTGCCCGTCGACGCGATGAACGATTCCCCATTGTTCAGACTCGCCACCAGCGACGTCCGCTGGCTGAACCCCTGCTGCTGCACATCATTGAAGTTCGCCCCCATTTGCTGGTAGAAAATCCCGTATCCGCCGCGCAGCACGGTCCTGGGCCTCACGTTCCACGCAAATCCGATCCGCGGGGCAAAGTTGTTGCGATCCTGATCCCACAGCGCCGTCGGTACCCCGCCCTCCCCCGCGAATAACAGCCCTCCCCGCACGCGGAACTGCGCCAGCGGCAGTTCGGGTACCTGCGCGTTCGCATAAGCCGCCCGCGCCTGCCCTTCTATCGGATTTGCGGTGTCAAAATCGAAGCCGCGCACCGTCCGGTTGTACCGTTCCGCAGTCGGCGTCTCGTACTCCCAGCGCATCCCGAGGTTCACCGTAAAGGTGGGCGTGATCTTCCAGTCGTCCTGGAAAAACAGGCCCATGTACCGCGACTGCTGCGCAAAGCTGTCATTGATGTCTTTGCCCCCGCCGGTGGGAATGCCAAACATGAAACTCGCCATCCCCTGGCCGATCGGCGCCTGAGGCGAATTGTCGAGCGGTCCACGCGTCCACCCCACTTGATAGTCGAGGACCGGCGACACATTGCCCAGAATCCAGCTGTTGTCCTGATAAACCCGGAATTCTCCGCCCCACTTGTAGCTGTGATTCCCCTTCACCGTGCTCACTGTCCCGGTCAGCGTGTGATAGTTGCTCGCCGTGATCCGCCCGCTCGCCTGGCTCAACGTCTGCATCCCCTGAATCTGAACCACCGGCAGCGCCGCAATCTGCGGATCCAGGCGGTTGACCAGGCTGGGCGTGAACCCCAGCCCCGACAGGTCGACCCCCAGGCTGTCCGGATTCAGGTTGTTCAGATAACGCGTAAACCCATACCGGAAATTCAACACCGTCGCCGTCGAAAGAACATACACGTCATCCAGCGTCACCCCCCGGTGGCGCCGGTCTTCCACCTGGCCCACGGCTATGTTGTCGGGAAACCGCCGCCCCGCCGGCTCATCCAGATTCGACATCGCGAACGAGCCATACATACGGTGCCGGTCGCTGAACGTGTGGTCCACCCGGAAGCTGTTCGAAAAGTAGTCAATCATCGACCCGATCGGATAGATGAAATTGTTTCGCCCCTCGGGGTTCGAGAAGTCGTTCGGCTCGGGGTAGAACTGAAGCAGGTTCCGCGACACCGCGTCGATCCGGCTCTGGGGTATGATGTTGCCCGGCAAAGGCTGGCGCGAGAAGCGCCCTCCGGCCGCTGGCCGGATTGTCGCCGGATCGTAAATCTGGTACTGCGGACCAAGGGCAAGGAGCGCGGAGAAATCGCCCTGCCTCTGGGCCATCGTGGGAACGGTGCTGACGCCGGTCTGCGGTCGTTTCCTCCACAGCTTGTCAAAACTGTAAACAATGAACGTCTTGTTCTTCACGATCGGCGCGCTGCCCGTCGCCCGCCACCGGTTCGTCAGCACCGGCGGCCACTGCGCCTTCTTCTTCTCTTCCGTAATCGGCCCGGTATTCGGATCAAAAATAAACCGGTTCACAAAGAAATTACGCGTCGTCAGCGGCCGGCTATAGTGGCTGTACCAGAAGTCGCCTTTGTACTCATTCGTTCCCGAACGCGTCACAATATTGAAATTCGCTCCGGAAAATCCCCCCAGCGAAGCGTCGAACGGCGCCGTCTGCACCTTCATCTCCTGAATCATCTCGGGCGGCGGCGAGTACGACACCTGCCCGCCCCTCGTCATGATCGGGTTGCCGTCGAGCGTGAACTGGTTCGATCGCGTCCGCGTGCCTGTCGTCGCAACGTTGCTCACCGAATCCAGCGCGTGAGGAAACCAGCCGTGACCGGATGCGTTCGTCGAGATAATCCCAGGCGTCAACTGCAGCAGATACAGCGGGTTGCCCCCCGCAAGCGGCAGGTCGTGCAGGCGCCTCCGATCCACCAGTTGCCCGACCGACGCCTCCGCCGTGTCCAGCAGCGGCGTCTCCGCTGTGATGGTGATCGACTCGCTCAGCGCGCCCGGCTCCAGCACAATCTCAATCGTGATCGCATCCCCCGCCCGGACCTCCACCTCCGTGCGCTCAAACCGCTTGAACCCCGCCTGCTCCACCGTCACCCGATAGCGGCCAGGCACCATGTACAGCAACAGATAGTTGCCCTGCTCGTTCGTGGAACCGGACACGGAAGTCCCGGTCTCGATGTTCGTCGCAAGGACCTGAGCCCCAGGCACCGACGCTCCGGAAGAATCCAGAACCCGGCCGACGATACGGCCCCTCGGATCCTGCGCCAGTGCAATCTGCGCAATCAGGGCGGCGGATAGAATGAAGCGAACCAAGATCTGCATAATCTCTACTCCAGGACAGCGGATTCGGTGCACCAGTCTGGCGCGTCTGGGCCGATAGGACACTTCGCGGCCGTTTGCAGCCATGAAGGCCCACTGGCGGATTCCTCTCCGACCACAATCGCCGGACACCCCGTTGCCCAGGGGGCGGGTCGGCGAGTCGCTCTCGCAATCAGCGGAGTCATGCTGCTCCCCGCTACCGTCTGTCCGAATGGGACCTTGAAGGCCGCGAACCGCGGCAGCACCGGACGGAACGCCGGACCGGATCCACGTCCTCTCCACCAGATCTGCGGTCTCAACTGCAACTCGGACACCCTCCCGGATACTCCCATTCGATTGGGGCTTGCGGTCACATCACTTGTGTCATATAAAGGGGGCAGCATTCCAGTCATTTCCCGGTGAAACTCAGGTGAAACAACGGGACCCCTGACAGATCGGAAGAGCAC
>DNFG01000291.1:0-509 GCA_003487005.1 Bryobacterales bacterium | reverse complement strand
AGGTGAAACAACGGGACCCCTGACTGGGTGACGAGGGTCTTTCCTTGAAGAATCAACTAGTTAGCCCAACCGAGCAGGAACTGCTGTCCCGCATCCTCTCCAGCGCCCCATTTCACAGGTCGCCCCGTTCCAGCGAACTCCTCCGGTACCTCGGCGAACGTTACTTCTCGGGCTCCGGCGAACCGGTCCACGAGGCCCAGATCGGCCAGGAACTCTTCGGCCGCGGCCGGGACTTCGACCCGTCCGCCGACAGTATTGTCCGCGCCTCCATCCGCCAACTCCGGGCCCGCCTTTCCGAGTTCTATGACGGCGATGGCGCCGCCGAAGAAATCGCACTGTTCATCCCCAAGGGCGAGTACCGCCTCTCCTTCGCCCCCCGCTCCCTTCAACCCTGCTCCCGACGCCTTCGACCGCGGTGCTCGAGGAGAATTGGCCGCGCCCGATGGCACCCGCGCTGAGGACGCCGCCGTTCCGAATGGCCATGTCCGTGCCGTCATTGACGAAGAAGA
>DNFG01000379.1 GCA_003487005.1 Bryobacterales bacterium | reverse complement strand
AGGGCTTCGAAGGTGGCTTCGGCGCCGGCGGCGGGGGGAGTGCGGAAGAATCCTTTGCCTTCGGGGCGGCCGTTCAGGACGTCGTAATGGACGATTTCGCCCACGGGCAGGCCGGTAAAGCTGACCTTTTCGGAGCGGAGGATGGGCGCGGCGCGATCGAGTTTGTCCGGGGCGGCGCCGACCTTGGCCTGTCCGGTTTCGACGATCCAGCCGATGGTGGCGGAGCGTCCGGTGACGTTGACGACGTAGGGGCCGCCCACCACCTTGTCCTGCGCCACTGCCGTCAGACAGAGCGCGAATCCAAGCAATAACGATTTCAGTTTCATTGTGTTTTTCCAGCGATATCGATCAGATACATCTGACGGCCGTTGCCGCCGTGCGGGGAATCGATGACAACGGAGTTGCCATCGGGAGAGAAACGCGGGTGCAGGTCGCAGCGCCACTCACCCTTGTAGTCCGGGGGTGACAGAAAACGGCCCAAGTCCACCACGCGCCCTGTTGCAACCTCGTAGAGGTAGAGAGGCTGCTGCCGATCCCGGTCGGGATAGGCGTCATTCAGAATCCAGCGATTGCCTGGGAGGTAGGTGCAATGGCCGTTCCGGGTCATGACGTCCCGGCCGATCACTTCGGCCTTGCCGGTTTTGTCCTCGAGGAGGTAGAAGCGGTTTCCGTGCGAGGGGTGCCAGGCCCAGGCGAGGATGTGGGTGGGGTCGCGCCAGATGAAGTGGGAGGTCTGGCCGTAGGGGTCGATGACGAACAGATCGTTGCCGTCGCGATCAGCGGTGAGCATGCGGGTGGACCAACTGTTCTTGTGGCGTTGGGCGCGCCAGCGGTGGAGGAAGGTGAAGCGGGAGCCGTCGGTGTTGTAGAGCAGGTGGTTGAACCAGTGCTTGGCGCCGCGCATTTCTTCGTGGGGGTTGGCGACGGCGGCGATCCGGGCGAGGGAGAGGAGCATTTCGCTCTTGCCGGACTGGAGGTCCATGCGCCAGAGGCCGGCGTTGTCAGGTTCGAGGACGGCGGCGTTGGGGTCGGGCAGGCCGGCATAGCCATAGCCGGGGCGGGTGTCGTTGAGGCGGCGGAAGTCGGGGTAGATGGCGGAGCGGCCGTCAGGGGAGAGGGCGTAGACGGGATTGGGGAGAGTGCGTTTTTTGCCGTTTTTGAGGTTCAAAATGACGCTTTCGAAGCGTTTTTGGCGGTCGTTGCGGGTGTTCCAGATGACTTCGTCGCGGGAACCCGGGACCCACTGGAGCATGCAGCCCTGCTGCCAGTTCCAGGCTTTGGTGGCGCCGATTTCGGTCCAGCGGTCGTTGTCGCGGAGATCGATGACGCCCAGGCGGATTTCGTCGTCCGGTTGCGGCGAGCGGTGTTCGAAGCGGACCTGCATGCCGAGGACGCGGCGGGAATCGGGGTCGAACTGGAGCTTGTCGTAATAACCGAACCAGTGGAAGTGGGGCCCGCGCGTGATCGCGCGAACCGGCGCCGGCTGGGCCGCCAGTGTGAGCGGCGCCAGCAGCAGACTGCGGCGGGAGAGCATCCTCCAGTTTTACAACGTCTTGGTGACCTTGTTCAGGCCGCGCGGCTGATCGGGGTTCAGGCCCTTGACGACGGAGAGAGCCGCGGCGAACATCTGCGCGGGGATGATGTAGGGGATGGGCGTGAAGACATCGGCCGGCAGAGCGCCCTTGAAGGCGAGGGAAGCGGGGACGCGAATGGCGTGCGCGGGGGCTTCGGGGTTCGACCGGTCGGTGATCATGAGGGTTTCAGCCATCAGCCCTTCGAGGCGTTCGTTCAACTGGTTCATGACGGGCCAGGTGACGCCGGGCGGGCAGAACAGGAAGGCCGGGATGGCGCTATCGACCATGGCGATGGGGCCATGGAGGATGTCGGCCTGGGAGAAGCGTTCGGCGACGACATAGCTGGTCTCCATGAGTTTGAGGGCCCATTCGAAGGCGTTCGCGTAGTTGAGACCGCGGCCCACGACGACGGCCTGGTTCATGAAGCGGTAGCGTTCAGCGCGGGCGATGATTTCCTTCTCGAGTTTGAGGGCGGCGGCGGCGTAGCCGGGGAGTTTGTCCAGATCCTTGCGACGGATGGGCGCGCCGAGGGCGTAGGCGAGTAGATAGAAACTGAGCAACTGCCCGGTGTAGGTTTTCGTGGCGGCGACGCTTTTTTCGCGGCCGGCGCGAACGAGGATCGAATCGTGAGCGAGGCGCGCGAGGGTACTTTTCGCTTCGTTGGTGATGCCGAGCGTGAAAGCGCCCTGGGCCTTGGCTTCTTCGAGGACGACATTGGTGTCGGTGGATTCGCCGGACTGGGAAATCGCGACGACGAGGCCGCCATCGAGGGAGAGGGGGGCGTGATAGAGGGTGCTGACGGAGGGCGCGGCGAGCGCGACCGGGATACCGGTGGTGATCTCGATCAGGTACCGGCCAAACTGGGCGGCATTGTCCGAGGTGCCGCGTGCGGCGAGCACGAGGAAGCGGGGGCGCTGTTTTTCAAAGTGAGCGCGCAGCTTTTCGATACCGGCCCATTCCATTTCGAGCGTCTTTTCGAGGGCGCCCGGCTGCTCACGAATCTCATCCAACATTTTCGACATACTGCGTTTCAACTCCCGAATTTCCATCTTCGCACGCGAGGACGGGAACCGGGCGGGGGTTGTCTCAATCGAGGGGGGTGAGAGGCCGGGCTTCACTGCCGGTACGGACAGGCGGGGTGGCGGTGTCCGTGGGCGGCGCGGAGACGAGCCTGGGGCGGAGGGTGACGAGAAGTTGGCCGCCTTCGTTTTCGAGGGTGTTCGCCCGCAGCGGAAACGGCAGCGGGAGGCCGCTGGAATTGCGGCCTTCGCGGGAGGCATTGAGACCGGCGATGACGGCGAGTTCGTCGAAGCGCATGCGGACAGTGGACGACAGGTTCCGGTTGGAAATGACGGGGATGCCGTTGGCGGCCTCTCCGGAGAGGGCCTTCAATTCGACTTCGACCTGCATGGAGACCTCGTCGGCGTTGTGGATGCGCGGGGTGACTTTGAGGACGATCCCGAGGTCCTCGAAGCGGATGGCGGGGAAGGGTGCGGAGCCGATGCCCGCGCCGGAACCGCCGCCGAGGAAGGCGGTGGTGATGACGGGGTAGCGGTCGCCCAAATGGAAGTTCAGAGGCTGGCTGTCGAGCCCGAGCATCTGGACGCGCTGGAGAGTGCGGACGGAGGAGCGGGTCATGTCGGCGAAGAGTTGGGCGCCGGTGAGGCCGATGCCGAAGAGGGTTTTGCCCGCGCCGAAGGCGATGAAGTTGGCGACGCCGGCGGGGATTTGGGGGGTGGAGTTCCAGACGCGACCGAAGTGGACGATGGGAAAGCTGGTGGGGAGGCGGAGGCCGTAGCTGATGGCGGAGCGCTCGTCGTAGCTGAGGATTTCGACTTCGACAAGGACCTGGGCGCGATGGGCCATGATCTGGTTGAAGAGGACGAGGGCGGGTTTGAGACGGGAGACGCGGTCGCGAAACAGGACGAGGCGGCGGGCGTTGTCGATGCCGACCTTGGTCATATCGAAGGTGGTCTGGACGGCGCGGACGCCCTCCTGGACTTCCTGGGCGGTGAGTGGTTCGGGAAACGGCACGAGGACGGACATATAGGGCTCGATCTGGGTCCGTTTCTGGGCATTGTCGCGGGCGACGAGGGCGATGGAGTCGTGGATGGCGACGGCGAAGGAGTTGGTGACGGCCTCGAGGGCCTGCAGAGCTTCGCGGAAGCCGGCGCGGGCGAGGCGGAACTTCTGTTTCGGCGGGTCCTGGTAGTCCGAATCGAAGACGACCTGGACGCCATAGGCGCCAAGGACCTTTTCGAAGAGGTCGCGGCCGCCGCCTTCGAGGTCAAAGTCGTGAATGTTGGCGGTGCCGCGCAGGACGGGAGGCGGCCCGAGACGGGCGGCTTCGCGGAAATCCTCGGGATCGATGGGGGGCAGGGGCTGTCCGCCGGGGGTGGATTCGGGAGCGGCGGGCAACTGGATCTCGAGGTTCTGGAGGCCGCGCCGCTGGACGGCCATCAGGTGGCCGCGGTAGCGGGCGTTTCCTGGCTCACGTGCAAGAGCTTCAGCATAAAGGAGATAGGCTTCGGAGAACCGGCCCGCGGCTTCCGCGGCGCGGGCCTGTTTGAACGGGCCCGCACCGGCACTGGCGGCCGCACCAACGGCGGAAACGAGGACGAGGACGCAGATCAGGCGCAGGATGAACAAGCTACCAGATACAGACGAGCCTGGGGCGCAAAACGTGCAATGGGCTCATAAACTTCGGGCGTCAGTCCGCCGATAGAGGGGTGTCATGACGAGTCTCGCCGGCCCTCGCGCCAGTTTCGCCCCGCCGATTCCCGAGAACATCGAGGAACTCCGGATATCGCAGTCGCTGGTCCTGGATCTGGTCCTGCGGCGGACGCTGATGGATGGATTCAGCACGCTGGCCAGCCTGAGCCAGGCGCTGCGACTGTCGATTGGGATTATTGACCAGGCATTCCGGACGATGCGCGCGCAGCAACTGATTGAAGTGAAGGGGATGATCGGGAATGACTATCAGTTCGTGCTGACGAGTTCCGGCAAACAGCTCGCCTCGGACCGGTTCCAGATTTCGCAGTACGCCGGCGCCTGTCCTGTGACGCTGAAGGACTACCACGCAGCCACGAAGCGGCAGTCGGCGCGGATCAACATTGACCGGCGGGCTCTGCGTTCGGCCTTTTCGGATCTCGTGGTGCCCGACCGGATGCTGGATCAGCTTGGGCCTGCCCTGATCTCGCAGAACTCGATCTTTCTGTATGGCCCGTCGGGTAACGGCAAGACGTCAATTGCGGAGAGGATGTTGAGGGTGTATCAGGACGCGGTGCTGATTCCGTACGCGGTGGAGGTGGACAATCAGATCATCAGCCTGTACGACCCTGTGGTTCACCACCGGATCGAAGTTGACGACCCGGACATCGACCCGCGCTGGGTGTTGTGCAAGCGTCCCTGCATCGTGGTTGGCGGCGAATTGATCCCGTCGATGCTGGAGTTGAGGCTGGATGAGAGTTCGGGGATCTATGCGGCGCCGCTGCAGATGAAGGCCAACAACGGCATTTTCATCATCGACGACTTCGGGCGGCAATTGATGAGTCCGCGGGACCTGCTGAACCGCTGGATTGTGCCGCTGGACCGCCGGGTGGACTACCTGACGCTGCGTTACGGCGTCAAGTTCCAGATTCCGTTCTCGCTGATGGTGGTGTTCTCGACAAACCTGGAGCCATCGGACCTGGCCGATGAGGCGTTTCTGCGCCGAATTCAGAACAAGATCGAGGTGGAACCGGTGTCGGCGGAGGTGTTCGACCAGATTTTCCAGCGAGTGGTGACGAGCAAGAACGTGCCGGCGGAGTACGACAGCGCGGAGTACCTGAGGCGGCTGTGTCTGTCGGACGGCCGGTCGGAGCTTCGCGCCTGCTACCCGTTGGACATTCTGAACATCATCTATTCGATCAGCCAGTACGAAACGCGGCCCGCCCAGATCACCAAACCGGATCTGGAACGGGCCGTGGATCTCTACTTCGCGCGAAGCTAGCCCTGGGAAGGGGGGACGTAATCGGGGGGCAGTTCGCCGCCTTGCCCGAAGAAGTACTCTTCCATTTTCTCGAGGAGCAGGCGTTGGTGGTCCGGGGAGCCGAGGTTGAGCCGGTATTCGTTCATGATCATCTTCATGTGCTCGACCCAGACGCGCCAGGCCTCTTTGGAGACGTTTTCGTAGATGCGCTGACCGAGGGGGTGGTTATCAAAGGGCGCCTCGTCCAAGCCTTCCAGTTCCCGGCCGAGTTTGACGCACTGCACCATCCGTTTGGGTTTCGATTCCTGAGGATTCATGACCTGTATCCGAGCCTCTCCGGATCCCACAAAGGGAGCCTAAAGGACCAGAATAGCGCAGACGGGGGGGCGGGTGATTCAGACGGTGATGATGGGTGCGCGGTGTTTCTTGGCGAGGTAGTCGGACAGTTTGAGCAGGGAGCGGCCGCCGCGCTCGACGTAGCGGTTAGCGGCCTTCTGGTAGCGGCGCAAGACTTCACGACGGCTGGACTCGCGCAGATGGCAGGCCTCGATATCGAGCAGGATGTCGATTTCCCAGGGCTGGAACGTGTTTCGCTGCATCCGGCCCCGCAAGAGTTCCGACATGAGCCGGTTGAACTGAGCCAGGAGGGGATCCAGTTCGTCCACGGGTTGTTGGGCGAAAACGCTCATTGCTCTACCTAAGTTACCCTATCGACACGTGGGTCAAAAAACTTAAGACTGATTCGCGATCAAAGCGTCGAGAGCGGCGAGGCGGGCGGCGTCGCGTTGTTGAATGTAGGAGTTACGCAAGTTCCGGAGCATTCGCACGGCGATCAGTTGGGGGGATGCCGGGCCAAATTCGGGGGCATCGGGGGTGAGTTGTTCGCCGGTGGCGGCTGCGACCATTGCGGCAGCCTCGGCGGGCAGGAGGAGTCTGCCTTCGTGGAAGACGTCGACGAGGACATTGACGAGGCCATCGTTGTAGCGGCAGAGGAAATGGCCGGGGAGGGCGGCGCCGTAGACCGGGCGGAGGAGGCGGCGGGCGACCTCGAGGTAGATCACCGAGAGGGTGATGGGGAGGCCGCGGCGGCGGGCGATCACAAGGTCGAGGCAGGAATTCTCGGGAGCGAAGTAGTTGTCGCGGTCGCCGCGGAGGCCGACGGCGCCAAAGAGATAGCGGTGGGCGACGGACAGATACTGCATACCGCCGGCGGCGGGCGGGAGGGCGGCGGCGATGGCTTCCGCCCAGGCGTCCAGAGTGGCCCGGACGGCGTGCAGATCGGCTTCGGGACGATGAATGCGGGCGATTTGAACGGCGGCTTCGTCGAGTTCGAGAGGGCTGGGGCGGCCCTCGAGGAGGTCGCGCAGTTCGATGCTGAGGGGGCTCAACGAAGGGCCTCTTCTCCGGCAAGCCGGTCGAGGTGCTGTTTGATCCGCAGCAAATGCGGAGCGGGGACAGGGTTTTCCGTATCGGCCTGCAACCGGGCGAAGTTCTGGACGGCGGCGTCGCGTTCGCCGGCGTGGGCCTGCAGGAGGACGACTTCTCCGCGGTAGAGGTAGTTACGGGGAAAAGCGGTGCTGAGGTCGCGCATGAGGGGCAGCGCGCGATGGGGCAGTTTTTCGCGGTGGAAGGTGAGGGCGAGGAGGAGGCGGGCTTCGACGCCAGTCTTCCGACCCCGGCGGACCGACTCTTCGAGCAGACGGATCGCCCGTTCACGGTTGCCGGAGAAACCAGCCATGGCGGCCATGAAGCGGACAAAGGGCGACAGTTTACTGGCGATGTACTCGTGCATTCCGGGGATCAGGAGGGCATCGGGGTGGGCGGGGTCGACCTGGCGGAGGCGGTTGTGGTGGCCGCGACTGCGGTTTCCGTCGCGGAGGGCGTCAAAATGGGCTTTGCGGACGAGCAAGTGGTACTTGGCGCGGTGAGCGTGGGCGACACCGAGGGCGTACAAGGCGACGGGATCGTCCTTGCGGACCTTCAAGCGCCGCCGGCAGAGGTCCATGGACCGCTCGACGGCCTCGATGAAGCGTTTCTCCTCGTCCGGAGGCATGTCGAGTTTGGGACGCTTGAGGAGGGATTCGTTGCTGGAGACGAGTTCGGAGGACATGCCGCCGGCGAGGAAGAGGCGGCGGTGGAGGAGGCCGTGGGCGAGATGGTTCCAGGCTTCGGGGTCTTGAGGGTTCTGGGTGGTTTCGCGTTCGAAGAGGGCGAGGGCGCGGTCGTAGTCGAGGTTATAGAAAGCGCTGTAAGCCTCTGATTGTATGGGGACTTCCGCAGCGGTGGGGAGCGGTCCGCCGAGTGCGAGCAGCAGAAGCACACGAATGGTCACAC
>DNFG01000061.1:2690-14504 GCA_003487005.1 Bryobacterales bacterium | reverse complement strand
ACCACGCCCTACTTCCTTCCTCCTCTTGCCGCCCGTCGGCCCCGGCTGGTCCCCCCCCCCTCCCCGGGCTCTGCCTGCCCCCCTCCGCAACTGCCTGCGCGAAGCCCTCTTCGAGGCGGCCCACACGCCCCGGTTCCAGGAGGCCGCGGCCCGCTCCCGCCGCACCCCGGATATCGCGGCCGGCGGACCCACTCACGAGGATCTCGTCGCCGCCCGCGGCAGCGCGCAGCGCTTCCTGCCCATTCTGCGCGCGGCGACAGGAAAGGTCCGCAATTAGGTGGGTATCGCTGAAGCCGCCTGGCAGGGCTTCCTGCTCGTGTTTTCGTGGCCCAATATCCTGTATCCGACCGTGGCGACCCTGCTGGCCATGGTCTTCGCGTTCCTGCCTGGATTGAGCGGCATCACGCTCATGGCCCTCGCCATCTCCCTCACGTTTCATTGGGAACCGCTCCCGGTCGTCCTGATCTTCGGCGCCTTCACGGGGGGGGCGACCTTCATGGGCTCGATTACCGCGATACTGTTCAATATCCCCGGTACCGCCCCGAGCGCCGCCACCATGATTGACGGCCACCCGATGGCCCTTCAGGGCAAGGCGCGCACCGCGATCGCCTGCTCCGCCACGGCGTCCGCGCTCGGGTCCACAATCGGCGTTTTTCTCTTCATTGCGCTTCTGCCCCTGCTCCGCCGGTTCATCATGGCCTTCGGTCCCGCCGAGATGCTGATGCTGGCCATCTGGGGGCTTGCGACAATCGCGGCGTTCACGGGCCGCTCCCTGATCAAGGGCCTGGCGGCCGGCGCTCTCGGCATCCTGCTCGCCACCATCGGCTTCGACCCCCGCACCGCGGAACTCCGATTCACGTTCGGCCTGCCGGACCTCCACGACGGGCTGAATGTCATCCCTGTGTTCCTCGGCCTCTTCGCAGTCGCCGAAGCCCTTCGCCTCGCGGCGGGCGCGCGTTCGCTCGGCGGCGCCCGTCTTGACCTCAGAGGGGGCATGAAAGAGGGGATCCTCGCCCCGTTCCGCCACTTTGGCCTGCTGGTCCGCAGTTCCATCACGGGCGCCGTGGTCGGGATGATCCCCGCCGCGGGTGGGACGGTGGCCGGCTTCCTCGCTTACGGCCAGGCGGCCCAGTCCGCCGGCGACAAATCGAAGTTCGGGAAGGGCGACATCCGCGGCGTCCTCGCCCCTGAGGCCGCGCACGACGCCAAGGACGGCGGTTCGCTCGCTCCGACCCTCGTTCTCGGCATCCCCGGCAACGAAGGGACCGCCCTTCTGCTCGCCGCCCTCACTCTCCACGGCATCGTCCCCGGCCCCGAACTGCTGAATGCGCGGCTACCGCTCGTCTTCGCCCTCGTCTGGTCGCTTTTTTATTCGAACTGGCTCACTTCCCTCCTCGGTCTGGCCATCACCCGCCCCCTCCACCGCCTCCCCGCTGTCCGCCTCGACCTCCTCGCCCCCTTCATCCTCGTCTTCGCCGTCCTCGGCGCCTACGCCGCCCGTCAGCGCTTCTCCGATGTCCTCATCGCCTTCGCCTTCGGCCTCCTCGGCTACTTTTTCAAGCGCTTTGGCTGGCCCACCGTCCCTCTCGTCACCGCTCTCGTCCTCGGCCCCATCTTCGAGATCAATCTCCACCTCACCCGTGGTCTTCACCACTCGGGCCGCATCGACTTTTTCGCCCGTCCCCTCGTCTGGATCCTCGCCGTCCTGATGATTCTCATGTTCGCGTGGCCACGCCTTCGCTCTGCCCCCACTCGCATCCGGCAGGCGGTGCAGCGATGACAATTCCCAACTCCGCCATCCTGCCCGCCCTCCTGATGGCCGCCACCCTCCTGTTTACCATCCTGGCCGCACGTCTCACTCCTCCGGGCGGCCATCTGCCCTTCGTTGCCGGCGCCCTGGCTTCCGCGCTGCTCGCCTGGCAGCTCTTCGTGGACCTCCGCTCCGCCGCCGGTCCCACGCCCGCCCCTCCCCGCCAAAGCCGCCTTCTCCTTCTGCTCGGACTCCTGCTCGCCTTTCTCTACCTCGCCGGCTTCGCCCTCACCCTCCCCCTCTTCGTCACCCTCTACTGGCGATTCCACGCCGGCGCCGCCTGGCGCGCCTCCCTGCTCGCCGGCGCCGCGTCCGCCACCCTGGTCCTGACCGGATCCTCCCGCTGGATCGACATCCCCACCCACCCCGGCCTCTTGTGGTCCTGGCTCGGCTCCTAGTCCTCACCGTTGCCCTTCCCCCGCGCTGTGAATCGGACTCCGGCCGGGGCGAGTCATTCAGGTATCGAAACCACCCGTTCCCGCGTGGATCGGTTCGTGAATGGACTTGCCCGGCGTGAGGTCATGATTTGCACTGCGCTATTCTATTTGGGCGCGCCGGGCCGGACCTTAATCCGCGGGATGGCGGATGCAAGACCACACAGCCGGGGGCCTCACGACGCGGCTGGGCCGCCGTTGGCGCAAAAACTGTAACGTAGAGGGACAGGGATCACCTCCGTGCTTCCGGCGAGGCTGCAAGGTCTTGGGTGCCGCACGGCTGCTCTGTTATTTTGCGACTTGATCCGTATGGACTACTTCCGTTCGTACCTTGACAATGGGCCGGTATTCGCCGCACTGCTCCGCGGCGCGGAGTGTCTTCTCATGGAGCGCGCAATGCCCTTTGAACCTCCGGTTCTCGATCTGGGCTGCGGAGACGGGTTCTTCTCTTCCGTGCTGCCGCGGGTGGAGCCCTGGGTGGGGCTCGATCCTGATGGCGCAGCGCTCCGGTTCGCCCGGCACAGCCGGCTCGGCAACACCCTGGTTTGCGGGGACGGCGCCAGGATGCCGTTCCCGGATGGCGCCTTCGCCACGGTGGTGTCGAACTCCGTCCTCGAACATGTGCCGCCACTCGCGGAGACGCTCGCCGAGGCGCATCGCGTGCTTCGCCCAGGCGGTCGCTTCCTGATGACAGCGCCGAGTGACCGGTTCGCGGGCATGCTGCTAGGCTCAAGCCTGGCGAGTGCCGCGGGGTGGCCCCGTCTTGCGCGCGCTTACGGGGATTGGTTCAATGGGCATTCGCGCCACTATCACACCTTCAATGTGGAGACGTGGCAGGAGTGGCTCCAAAGAGCCGGGTTTCACGTCGAGAGAGCGCACTACTATCTGTCCGCCCCGGCTCTGCGGGCCTTTGACCTGGCGCACTATCTCAGCGTGCCCAGGCTGATCAGCCGGAAGCTGACCGGCCGCTGGATGCTGTTTCCCAACCCGCTCACCGGCATCGTCTACGACCGGTGGCTGCGGCGGTATTGCGATCCGCGTCCGGTGGAGACGGGTCCGTTTCTGTTTGTCGAGGCGCGGAAAAGGTGAGCGGCCTCCGGTTGCACGTTCAGCGATGAGGCTTCCTGAAGAATGACGAATGCACTGATCACCGGAGGCGCGGGCTTCATCGGTTCAAACCTTGCGGCGAGGTTGCTGCGCGCAGGCCACGAGGTCCGGGTGCTGGACGATCTGTCCCGCCCCGGTTCGGAACGGAATCTCGCCTGGCTACGATCGCTGGGCGGCGGGCTGCGCTTCTGGCAGGCCGGCATCAACGACCGCCAGACGTTGGCCGAGGCCGCCACGGGAGTGGCGCAGGTTTATCATCTGGCCGGGCAGGTTGCGGTGACGAAGTCAGTAGCCGACCCCAGGGGCGATTTTCTGGCAAACGCACTGGGCACGCTGAATCTGCTTGAGGCCGTGCGCGCCAAGTCTCCAGATGCCGCCGTGGTCCTGGCCAGCACAAACAAGGTCTATGGCTCGCTGGCCGGCCAGCGGGTGGACCTCGGAGAGGGGCGGTACCGGCTGGTCGATTTTCCGCTCGGGATACCGGAGACGTTTCCGCTCGATTTCCACTCGCCATACGGTTGTTCGAAAGGGGCGGCCGACCAGTATGTCCGGGACTATCACCGGATCTACGGGCTTCGGACTGTCGTCTTCCGGCAAAGTTGCATTTACGGCCCTCGGCAGTTCGGCCTGTCCGACCAGGGCTGGCTCGCGTGGTTTGTCCTGGCGGCGTTGAAGGGAATGCCCATTCAGATCGACGGTGACGGCTGCCAGGTGCGGGATGTGCTCTTCGTCGAGGACCTTCTGGATGCCTACGAACTGGCGGCCGGCCGCGTTGAGGAATGCGCCGGCGAAGTCTTCAATATCGGCGGCGGGCCTGAACGGGTTCTTGCCATCTGGCGCGATGTGGCTCCCTTGCTGGAGCGCCTGACTGGCCGTCTGCCCGTCGTGCAATTCGGACCCTGGAGGCCCGGGGATCAGAAGGTGTTCATTAGCGACACCCGGAAAGTCCGGGAGCGGCTGGGATGGTGGCCCAGGGTGAGCGTAGAGGATGGTGTGGCCCGGCTCGTAGCCTGGACCCGCGACGAAATGGGGGCTGGGGCCTGAACCGTGCGATTGCTCTGTCCGATGACGTACTACCGGCCTTATGTCAGTGGGCCGATCATTTACATCGAGCGTCTGGGTGCGGAACTCGTCCGGCGTGGCCACGATGTGACCTTCCTCGCTTCCTGGCATGACCGGTCGTCGCCGCGGGAGGAAATGCGCGACGGGATCCGGATCGTGAGAGTCCCGGTAGCCGCCCGGGTCTCCAAGGGCGTGCTGATGCCCCGGCTGCCGTTCACTGCCTGGGGTCTGATCCGGCGCCACGATGCCGTGCTCATTCAGTGCCCTCAATTCGACGCCTGGGTTCTCGCATTGCTGGCCCGGCTGGCGGGCCGGCCGGGCGTGATCACCTATCACTGTGACGTGCAGTTGCCTCCGGGTCTGCTTAACCGCGTCGTCGATCTGACGCTGTCCGCTGTCACCCGGGTGGCCGTGAGAATGAGCGCACGTGTCGTGGCCTACACCCGCGACTACGCGAGCCACAGCCCCGTCCTGGGCCGCTTCCCGGACAAGATTGAGGTGATCTCTCCTCCAGTTGACATGCCTTTGCCGGACCCGGACAGGGTTGAGCGATTCAGAGAAAGATACGGGCTCGCCGGCAGGAAAGTCATCGGCATTTGCGGCCGGATGTCCGCCGAGAAAGGTTTTGAATATCTGCTTCAGGCGCTCTCCCGGATCGAACAGACGTTCCCGGGAGTCTGCGTTCTGCATGCGGGTGAGTCCGAGACGGTCATCGGAGAGATGGACTACCGCCGGCGGCTGCAGCCTCTACTGGAGCGGCAGGCCGGGCGGTGGATTCCCCTGGGCGTCCTTGGAGGCGCGGATCTCGCCGATTTTTTTGCCGCCTGTGACGTGACCGTGCTGTCAAGTCTGAACCGCACGGAGAGCTTCGGATTGGTCCAGGTGGAATCGATGCTCTGCGGGACTCCGGTGGTCGCTTCCGCACTGCCGGGCGTACGGGTCCCGACGCAAGCCACCGGAATGGGCCTCACCACTCCCCCGGGCGATGCGGACGCGCTGGCGGATTCGCTGATCCGGGTACTCGGCGAGCCCGGCCGGTACCGCCGGCCGCGCTCGGAGATTGAAGCCGTCTATTCGACCGTCCGGACCGCGGAAGCCTATGAAAAGCTCCTCGCCCGCCTTGTCTCATGACCTGGGCGCATTCACTACCGCAGGGAAGGGAAGCGTCTGTTCGGGTTCGCCGCGCAGGATCCGGTCGATCACTTCGACACCCTGCATGAAGGTGTGATCCTGGTTGGAAACTTCGTACTTCCAGGCGCCGAAACGGCCGCGCGAATAGACCCCCCTGTGCTCGAGCGCCGGCAGGATCTCCCGCAGCGCTTCATCGCGGCGCAGGCCTGGCACCGGATACCCGTAGGGCGCGCGGAAATGCCAGCGGGACACGATCGTCTCGGAACCGGCCAGCAGGCCGGTCCGGATCAGTCCTTCGATCGTAGCCGTGACGAGGTCGGCCGGCGCCGGACGGTGTGCTGATTCGGAAGTTTCGCACAGTAGCGACCAGAAATCGCCGTCTTCGGGCACGTTGTGCGGCGAGTAGTTGCTGAGAACTGTCACGCGGTAAAAGCAGCAGTCCTCGCCGGGGAAATAGAGCCAGTTCTTACCGGCCAGTTCGCGAGGCGCCCGGCCGCGCAGGCCGATTCCGACCGCGTGCGTGGCGGCGCTGAGCAGCCGTCCCTCCGTGGAACGAAGCAGGTCACGATCACGGGCGAGGACGCAAAGGTCCGGCAAAGGAACCGTGGAGATCAGCGCGTCATAGCGATGTGTGGTTCCGTCGCTCGTCACAACTTCGCGCCGGTCAAGGTTCACCGCTTCAGCCGCCAGGCCCAGGCAGACTCCGGCCGGTGGAAGCGCCTGCGCGCAGGCGGTCCAGACCGCGCCGGTCCCACCCCGGAGCGGGTAGCGGAACGTGGAATTGGGACCCCAGCCCGCATCTTCCCGGCGATGCACCACGCTGGCGAGAACGCGATCGAGATCCACCGTGGCCACCCGCTCGCCAACCCAGGTGGCCGACAACTGATCCAGCGGATGGGCCCAAACCTTGCGGTTGTAGGGCCGCAGAAACAGTTCGGCGATTCCTTCGCCGAACCCGGCTTCAATCCAGTCGTCGAAATGGGCCACCGGAACCGCGGGCCGGTTGTGCAGGCGCAACAGACCTCGCAGGCAGCGCAGCGTGTCCTCCGGCGGCAACAGTGCGATGTTGTTTTGAAAGGGATACGGAATGAACCGCTCACGAATCCGGATATAGGACTGTCGCTGGTGATGCAGCCAGCCCGAGGCGGGGATCAGCGCATCGAGAAACCGGTCGAAGTAGTCGTAGTGGGAGAAGTTGATGTGTCCGCCGATATCCCAGGTGAAACCGGCGGCGTCCCGAAATGAACAGGCCAGCCCCCCGGCGTAGGGGGAGGACTCGATCAGCTTCCATTCGGAGTGCCCCAGTTCGTGCAGGCGCCAGGCCGCGCCAAGCCCGGCGGGTCCCCCACCCAGAATCACGATCCTCACGCCCGCAACCTCCCCAGTTGACCCAGCATGCGCCAGCCCATGAGGGCGATTCGCCTGAGATTGACACTGTTCGTTCCCCCGGCGCGGGCGCGGAACCGGATGGGAACGATGCTCCAGGTGACCCGGCTCTTCCGCAGAAGAACCGTGAGGGCGATGTTCTGCAGTCCAAAATCAGGGGGAATGCGCTGAAGCGCCCGGGCCAGCACGCGAGCCTCCATCAGCCGGTATGGGACATTCGCGTCCCCGACGCGGATGCCGCAGCGGAAGGCCACAAGCCCGGAGCAAATCCGCGATACCAGAGCGCGGTGCCACCCGTCACCACGGGTTCTCCGTTCGCCGAACACGCAGGCCGCCTCCGAACGCTTCAGCCAGAACTCCCGCAGATACGCGGAGTCGCACTGGCCGTCGGAATCAATTTGTAGCACCCAATCGGCGCCGCCGGCCAGCGCCTCCTCGTAACCGCGGCGGCAGGCCGCGCCATGGCCCGCGTTCTCCTGACGGATCAGTCGCACGTGCGCCGGATGAGACCGCGCGAGTCTCTCCAGAATGGCTGGACTGTGATCCGTCGAACCATCGTCCACGAACCAGACGACGAAGGGCGTGCCCAGCGCGTTCAATGCCGGTAGCCACTCCTCGGCAAATGCCGGCAGGTTCTCCGCTTCGTTGTAAACAGGTACCACCACGGCGAGGCCGCTCACCGCTTCCGGCTCCAGAAGCCTACGCGGAAGTCGCCCACGGCATAGAATTCCCGCCAGGAGTAATGGCCCGATATCCCCGATTGAATACGTTCCCAGGCGCCATCGACGCGGTCGTTGTCGCCCTTCAGCCAGAGCACGTATTCGACCGAGTGATCGAGCAGCCATTGGGCCGGCTCGGCCATTGACCCGTCATAGAAGGCTCTCATCTGTTCCTCGCGATGCCCGATATCGCTCCGGCGGGCGCGCCACAGCTTTTCGTGTTCCGGCCAGCCGATCACGGAGCGGTGGCCCGCGTGCATGGCCAGGCCGGGCGCGTAGGTGAACGCACCCGCGTCCACCCGCTGCAGCACTGTAGTCAGCGGCTGCATGCGGAGAAACTCCAGAATCGGCTTTTCAATGGGATCGGACTTGATCCAGGCATCCCCGGTTAGTTGTCCGAGCGCCGCCTTGGGCGTCCGGACCAGATGGGCGGACAAAGGCGCGGCATAGCAGAGCAGGATAGCGAATGCCGCCATCGTCAACCCCCGGCACCACTTCGATTTCGCCGTCAAATTCAGACTGCCGAGCGTCACCGCCATCCCGGCCATCAGCCAGGGCCACCATTTCAGAGTAGTGTTGAAGCGGTTGAATTTGCCGCTGTAGACGTCGTCGACATAAATGAACTCGGAGAATACCAGCAGCGCCACCCATAGGCCCCACAGCCACCAGCAGCGTCTGGAGCCGCCAAACAGGTGCGCCAGCAGTAGGAGCAGAAAGGGCGCAAACACGATCAGGCCCAACAGCGGGGGCGTGTGTTCGCCGCTGGGAACGAGCCGGAACGAAGTACCGTACTCCAACGAACGCGCAGCGAAATGGCGCAGAAATGGCGAGATCAGGATCGTTGCCGCCAGCATCCCTCCAAGCAGCGCAGCCCATTCGACCCGCTGGCGGGTCAGCGCCCGGTGGCCGATGAAAGCGGCCGCCAACAGTGCCTGCAGGGGAAGGGACCACGTGTTCGAGATCATGGTCAGAGGGAGCGTTCCCG
Organism: Bryobacterales bacterium; assembly: GCA_003487005.1. Taxonomy (GTDB): domain Bacteria; phylum Acidobacteriota; class Terriglobia; order Bryobacterales; family Bryobacteraceae; genus PNKE01. The sequence continues at coordinate 5,870 of DNFG01000061.1, read as the reverse complement.
CGAGGATTGCGTAGGCCGCGATCACGCCCGTCTTCGCCTCGATCGCCGCGATCGCGAGCAGCCCCAGAGCCAGCAGCAGATAGCCGCTCATCGGCGGATGATGGTCGCCCAGCGAGACCATGTATGCGAAACTCTCCGCCGGGAGTTCGACCGCCTCCTTTTCCGGCACCTCGTTCACACGCACCAGCCAGCGCCCCAGCGGCCGATTCACCTCGGCAGGCGTTACGCTGCCCCCAATAAAGCGCATCGAGGTATGCAGTGCTGGCGATTCCTTCACCCAGGGCGCCACGGGCGTCGCGCCGTTCCCTCCCAGCAGCAGTGCCGCTCCGGCCGCCAACGCGCACAGGCGGCTGCTGGTCAGCAGAAAGGCCGCACCCGTCGCGGCGGTCACCGTCAATGCCACGATCAGGGCAAAGGTCACGTTGTAGCTGAACCCAAGCTCCCAATCCAGGATCCGGCCTGCGAGCGCGGAGGCATAATGCTGAAAGCTGTAGTAGACATCGGCCCGGAACGGTGGCAGCCAGCCATCCACCGGCGGCAGCACGCCGCCCTCGGCGTAGTTGCGCATAAAATTGAGTCCCGTGAGTTTCTCCGATGAGGCGTCGACATTCGGAAATGCGAAGCGCCACACCATGGCGTACGCGAAAGAGGCATGAAAAACGGCCTCGACGATCCTGTTGTTCCAGAGTGTCCGCCACTCCCGCCAGACCATCCAGGTGGCCGCAGCGGTGGTGAGCGGCCACAGCCAGGCCAGATCCCCCAGACCCACGAAGTGTTCCACGAAAAAGCCGGCCAGGGCCAGCGCTGCTGGCGACGCAGTGCGTGCGAGCAGGTAGTTCCCGGTGAGACGGTGAGCCGCCAGGGCCAGGCCTGCCAGGTTCAACAACAGAATGAACAGGAGAATAGCGATCGAGCTGAGCTGCAAGAGCATGACGGCGAAAGAACCCAATTGTAACTCCGAAGACGTGTGCTATAACACACCCCATGGCCCCTGCTTCCCGGACGCTTCAGCATGTTCACTAGCCTTCCCGCCAGGCTGGCCCCATACCGCTGGCTCATTCTCGTGCTGATGGTGGCCGCCGCGCTCCGCTTCCACGGAATCAACTGGGATCAGGGCCAGCACCTGCACCCCGATGAGCGCTTCCTCACGATGGTGACGGAATCGCTCAAATGGCCCGCCTCCCCGGCGGAGTACATGGATGAAGCCCGTTCGCCGCTCAATCCGCGCAACACCGGATACTCGTTCTTTGCGTACGGTGTCTGGCCCGCGGTCGTCGTGAAGGCCGCAGCCGCCGCGCTCGGCCTCCATTCTTACGACGGCATCACGCTCGTTGGCCGCGCGGCCAGCTCCGCCGCCGATGTCGCCACTGCCCTTCTTCTCTACTTCTTCGGACTCACTCTCTACCGGAGCCGGAAGGTGGCCCTGCTGGCCTCCGCCTTGTACGCCCTCTCCGTCGCCGCCATCCAGCAGGCGCATTTCTTCGTCGTCGATCCATTCGCCAACTGCGCCGTCGCGGGGGCGCTCCTGCTTCTGGCAAAGTACCAGCGTGGTGGCCGTCTTCCTCAACTGGCTGGCGCCGGCGTCTGTTTCGGACTCGCCCTGTCGGCCAAATTGTCCGTTGCGCTATTCGCCGGCGTCGCTATCGCTGTCTGCCTGCGGCGCGCCTGGATGCGCCGCGATGCCCCCTTGCGTCCCGCGCTCGAATCCGAACTCTTCCGCGCCACGCTGTTCGCTGCCATCGCCTTCGCCGTCTTCCGGTTCGCCGCGCCCGACGCCTTTGCAAGCCCCGCCCCCTGGAATATCCTGCCCGCGCCCCGCTGGCTCGCCAATATCGCCGAGGTTGGACGTCTGGTCTCGGGCGAAGCTGATGTTCCCCCGGGACACCAGTGGGCTGGCCGCACGCCGCTCCTCTTTCCCTGGGTCAACATGGTCGTCTGGGGCATGGGCCTCCCTCTTGGCCTCGCCGCTTGGGCCGGCTTCGGTCTCGCCGCGTCCAGACTCGGCGCTATCACCGGCTTCCGCCACCTGATTCCACTGTCCTGGACTCTCATCCTGTTCCTCCACCAGGGCACCCAGTGGGCCATGACCCTCCGCTATTTCCTGCCCGTTTACGGCTGCCTCTGCCTCCTCGCCGCCTGGCTCATCCTGCGCTGGCGGCCCTTCGCGCGGCGGCAATGGATCGCCTGGACCGCCGTCGGCCTCACCGCCCTCTGGGCCCTCGCATTCGTCCGCATCTATGACGCTCCCCATAACCGCGTCGCCGCCAGCGACTGGATCTACGCCAACGTCCCCACCGGCACCCCCCTCGGCAACGAACACTGGGACGACGCTCTCCCCCTCCGCATGCATGGCCATGATCCCTTCGGTGGAATGTACCCGGGCATTGAACTGCACTGGTATCACGAAGACAATCCCGAAAAACTCCAGGCGGCGCTCGACTGGCTCGACCGGACCGAGTACCTCATCCTGTCGAGCAATCGTCTCTCGGACAGCATCCCCCGCTTGCCCGCCCGCTATCCGATGACGACTCGCTACTACCAGGCCCTGTTCGATGGATCGCTCGGTTTCGAACCGGCCGCCGTCTTCGATCATGCCCCGGGTTGGGCCGGGCTGCGCCTGCCCACCGAACTCGCCGAGGAGGCTTTCTCGGTCTACGACCATCCGCGCGTTCGCATCTTCCGCAAGTCCGGCGCGTACTCGAGGGCGAATGCCCAACGGATCCTTGGCGATGTCCGGTGGGACGAGGTCGTCGTCCAGTCCGCCCGCGACGCTTCCCCCGCGCCTTCCGCTTTCATGCTGCCGGAAAGACTGTCGACAGCCGCCCGGAACGCCGCCGGCTGGGGCTCCATCCTCCACGGCGGCGCGGTCGCACGCGCCGTGCCGTGGCTGCCCTGGTTGCTTGTCATCCTGCTGATCGGCACCGCCGCCTGGCCCGTCCTGTTCGTCTTCGCTTCGGGCTTGCCTGACCGGGGCTATGCCCTGTCCCGGATCTTTGGCCTGCTGCTGGTCTCCTGGATGAGTTGGTTCGCGGCGGGCTGGGGATGGTTGCCGTTCAGCGCCGGTTCGCTGGCCGGCGCCATCGTTCTGGTCCTCCTCGTCTCCTTCGCCTTGTTAAGACCGAGGCTCCACGAGTTTCGTACCTTCCTGGCCCAAAACTGGCGGCTGCTCGCCTGCGCCGA
>DNFG01000061.1:502-2427 GCA_003487005.1 Bryobacterales bacterium | reverse complement strand
GTCTTCTTCGCTGCGTTTGCCCTGATGGCTGCCGTCCGCCTCTCCAATCCCGACCTGTGGCATCCGTACCTCGGCGGCGAAAAGCCAATGGATCTCGCGTACTTCACCGCCGTCGCCCTGTCGGAGACGTTTCCGCCCGGCAACCCCTGGTTCGCCGGTGGATTCATCAACTATTACTACTTCGGTTTCGTCCCCGCCGCCGCCTTGCTGCGCCTCACGGGACTGCCCCCCGAGGTCGCTTACAATCTCGCACTGCCCGCGTGGTACGCACTCTCCGCCTCGGCCCTCTATGCCGTCGCCCTCGCCCTGCTCCCGCCCGTTCGCCGCCGCGCCGCCTGGGCCCTGCTCGCCCCGGTTGTCATCCTCCTCGCCGGCAACCTCAAGCAGGCGCAGGTCCTGGCCTCGCGACTCGCCCAACTGGGTAGCGGGGAGCCTGCTCCCGGCGGGCTCAACTACATCGCCGGCGTGCTGATGGGCCTCGTGAAGTTCCTGTTCGGCCGCACTCTGGATCTCTCGCCCGCGGATCTCTACTTCCGTGCCTCCCGCGCCATCAGCCATGCTCCGGGCGAACCCGCCCCCATCACGGAATTCCCCTTTTTCAGCTTCCTCTACGGCGACCTGCACGCCCACCTGCTCACCCTTCCGCTTGGAATCCTCGCCATCGGTTTGGTCGTCAGTCGCCTTCGCGAACCCCTCGCCTCCTGGCGCGGGGTTCTCCAGTTCGGGCTCATCTCGCTCGCCATCGGCTCGGCCTGGACCGGCAATACCTGGGAACTGCCCGCCCTTGCCGCCGTGCTCGCCGCCGGACTCTGGTGCTTCGACCAGCGGCCGCTCCGCCTCGTCCGCGCCGCCGTGAGCGCCGCGACTACCCTCCTCGCCGCCTGGCTCGCCTACCTCCCCTACCATCGCTTCCGCCATTCCGGTTACGGCGCGGTCGAGTTCTGGACCGGCTCCCGCACCCCCCTTCTCGACTACCTGATCGTCTACGGACTGCCTCTGCTGCCCGTCGCCGCGTCCGTCTGGCTCCTCCGGCACCGGCGCACAACCGTGTGGGCCGATCCCGGCGCGCGCATCGCCGCCGTGCTCGCTCTGACAGGATTCGGACTCACCCTGCTCGTCGAGTTGGTCGTGCTGCGCGGCGACATCGGCCGCTCCAATACCGTATTCAAGTTCGGCTACCAGGCGTGGGTTCTCCTTGGACTGGCCGCCGCTCCCGCTGTCGTCTGGATCGCGGGCGCACTGTCTGGCTCACTCCGCCGTTGGACCCTGGGCGCCGGCGTGGCCTTGCTCTCGCTGGGGCTTCTTTATCCCATCACGGCCACGCCCCAGCGGGCCCGCGACCGCTTCGCCCCCACCGCGCCCCGCTCCTGGGATGGTCTCGCCTTCACCCGCCATGCCACCTGGCATGTCCAGGACCGCCTCGTCCCGCTTGCCGGCGACCGTGCCCTCATCGACTGGCTCCGCCACAATGTTCCCGGCAACCCCGTCATCGCCGAGTGGAATACCTTTCCGGTCCTCTATTCCTGGGGCAACCGGATCGCCAACTACACCGCTTTCCCCGCAATCGTTGGCTGGGACTGGCACCTCCGCCAGCAAATGCCCGGCCCCGCGTCCGAACGCGTCCACAAACGCATCGCAGCCGTCCAGGAGATCTACAACTCGCCCGATCCCGGCCGGGCCGCCGAACTGCTCAGGAGATACGAAGCCCGGTACATCGTCGTCGGCGCTCTCGAACGCGCTCTCGCCGCCCCCGAGGGTCTGAACAAGTTCACCTCCGGCGAGGGCCGCTACTGGGACCGTGTATTCTATCAGGCAGGGGACGCCATCTATCGCGTCCGTCCCGGTGAATGAGCCCGATGTTGCGCTTGCCCAAACTGGACCACGACACCCGCCTCACAGCCTCACCTCCGGCGAGGGCCGCTACT
>DNFG01000061.1:0-275 GCA_003487005.1 Bryobacterales bacterium | reverse complement strand
CGACACCCGCCTCACAGCCTCACCCCGGCACCTGTCCTGCGGCCTCTCGGAGGAAGCCGTGATTCTCAACCTCGACAACGGCCTCTATTACGGCTTGAATGAAGCCGGCAGCCATGTCTGGGAGCGGCTCAAGTCCGGCACCACCTTCGGCGGCCTCGTCGATGCATTGTTCGACCGGTTCGACGCCCCAAGAGCCACCATCGAGGACGACCTCCGGGCTCTGCTGGCCGAACTCCAGCAACAGGGCCTCATCCACATCGAACTCAATGGCTGAG
>DNFG01000326.1:2462-2600 GCA_003487005.1 Bryobacterales bacterium | reverse complement strand
CTATCCTGATTTTCGGTTGGTTGCCGGCACCGGCCCCCAACCGAAAATCAGGATCGGATCCAGCACGATATTCAACCCGTTAGCCACCCACAACACCTTCATCGCCATCGCCGCGTCACCCGCCCCCCGGAAGATCGC
>DNFG01000326.1:1974-2136 GCA_003487005.1 Bryobacterales bacterium | reverse complement strand
CACCCGCCCCCCGGAAGATCGCGTTGATCAGGAAGAGCAACATTACACTCAACGAACTCCCCAGCACCCACCGCGTGTACGATGCACCCCCTGCCACCACCTGCTCGTCCGCCCCCATCAGCCGCAACAAGTCCGGCGCCCGCCACACCGCCGGCACCCCCA
>DNFG01000326.1:0-1686 GCA_003487005.1 Bryobacterales bacterium | reverse complement strand
CCCCCCCCCCCCGCCACACCGCCGGCACCCCCACCAGCACCGCGGCCCCAATCCCCAACAGCACGGCCTGCACCGCCGCCCGCGCCGCTCCATCCCCGTCCTTCTCTCCAATCCGACGCGCCACCATCGCCGTCGTCGCCAGCGCGATGCCCATCGCCAGCGAATACATCACCGTCATCAACGTCTCGGTCACCCCCACCGCCGCCGCCGCTTCCGCTCCCAACTTCGCCACGAAGAAGATGTCCACGATCCCGAACAGGCTCTCCATGCACATCTCGAGCACCATCGGGATCGCCAGCAGCACGATCGCCCGGTTCAGCGGCGCTTGCGTGTAGTCGTGCTCCTCGCCCGCCAGCGATGCGCGCACGTCCTCCCACCAACCTGTGCGCTTCTGTGCCATCCCTCCAGTGTCGCAGCCCGCCGCTACAATAGTTGTTTCTTTATGCTCATCGCACTCTGCCAGATCAACAACACCGTTGGTGATCTGGACGGCAACGCCCGGCTCATCGCCGACTTCGCCCGCCGCGCCGCGGACCAGGGCGCGGCTCTCGCCGTCTTCCCCGAACTCGCCCTCACCGGCTACCCCCCGCGCGACCTCGTCGAGAAGCCCTCCTTTGTCGACCGCAGCGAAGCCGCACTCGCCTCCCTCGCCGCCTCCCTCGCGGACCTGCCTCTCGGCGTCATCACCGGCTACGTCAGCCACTCCCCTGCCGGCAGCGCCCGCCGCGCCGCCAACTCCGCCGCCCTCCTCGCCGGCGGCAGGATCCTCTTCACCCAGTCCAAGATGCTCCTGCCCACCTACGACGTCTTCGACGAATCCCGCAACTTTGAACCCGCCCCGCAACAGACGCTCTGCACATTCCAGGGTCTCCCTCTGGCCATCACCATCTGCGAGGACGCCTGGAACGACAAGCAGTTCTGGACCCGCCCCCGCTACGAAAAAGACCCCGTCGAAGAGCTCATCAGCCAGGGCGCAGCGCTCGTCATCTCCATCAACGGCTCCCCCTACCACATGGGCAAACGCGATCTCCGCCGCCAGATGTTCTCCGCCATGGCCCGCCGTCACGGCGTCCCCCACCTCTACATCAACATGACCGGCGGCAACGACCAGCTCGTCTTCGACGGCTCCTCCTTCGCCGCACTCCCCGACGGTTCCATCGCCGCCGAGGCCCCTTCCTTCGCCGAAGATCTCATCCTGTTCGACACCACCACCGGCGCTGGCGACCGCCGCCCCAGTCATCAGGACGAAACCTCCGCCGTGTACGATGCCCTTGTGCTCGGCACCCGCGACTACATGCGCAAGTGCGGCTTTCGAAAGGCCCTCATCGGCCTCAGCGGCGGCGTCGACTCCACCCTCGTCGCCTGCGTCGCCGCCGATGCCATCGGGCCCGAAAACGTCTCCGGCATCGCCATGCCCGGCCCCTACTCCTCCGATCACTCCCTCGAAGACGCCTACGCCCTCGCCAGGAACCTCAATATCCGCTGCGAAACCGCCCCCATCACCCAAGCCTGCGAATCCATCACCGCCGGCCTCGCCCCCCTGTTCGCCGGCGCACCCCCGGACACCACCGAGGAAAACATCCAGTCCCGCCTCCGCGGCCTCACCCTGATGGCCCTTTCCAACAAGTGGAACGCCCTCGTCCTCACCACCGGCAACAAAAGCGAAATCGCCGTCGGCTACTGCAC
>DNFG01000205.1 GCA_003487005.1 Bryobacterales bacterium | reverse complement strand
CCCCCCCCCGCCGCGCCGCCGCCAGTTGACCCGCGTACACCGGTCCCAAATCCACCACCGACCGCCCCGCTCCGCTCTCCACGATGCGCGCGTGCCCCGTCACCCGCTGCTGTTCGCCGTTTACCATCAACACGTTGTGCGCCGAAGTCCCCAACCGGAACACCTTCCACCGCTCCGCCTCCTGTTCGCGCCCCCACAGCGCAATCCCCGCCGATTCCAGCGAATGATAGCTCTGCATCCCAAAGTCATCCGCCCACCGCGTCCCCAGCGCGTCCATCACGAATGAACCCACGTCCATGTGCGCGTGATTGACCGACGCCGACCCCCCTTTCACCCCCACAAACGTCGCCCCGCTCTCCCACCCCGACCGGTGCATCGCCACCGGCATCGCCCCGTGACCCGTCCACGACAGCGCCGCCGGCTTCGGCGGTTTCGTCAACCCGCGCCCCATCCACACCGGCAGCAGCGGGTCCAACCGGTCCCCTCGCGCCGGCACCCCCTCCTGCAACTTCGCCCACTCGCTCCACAACAGATACGGCTCCCCGCGCACCGCCGCGAACCAGAACATCGCCGGCAGCAACCCCGTCTTGCCCGCGCCCGCGTCCCCAAAATTGAACGGCAACCCCTCCGGTCCATACATGTGCAGCATGTAATCCGCCGTCGCCAGAAATCCTGGCGCCTGCGTCAACCCGAAATCCGAACCCAGCGCCGTCTTCAACGCGTCGATCAGCAGCACATTGAACGAAGTCCCGTAGCCCCAATAACTTGTCCCCTCCGGATACGCCCCGTCCGGCGCATATTCGGCCATCGCCGCCGGCACCGTGTTGATCGCCCGCGCCACCATCCGCGCCGCCAGTTCCGGTTCGCTGTCCGCCACCGCAATCGCCCCGATCGCCATCCCCGCATTGCACACCTGGTTCCAGTTATGCGTCGATTTGGACCAACTGTTCGTCGTCAGACTCGGTTTCAGCCCCTTTTCGACAATAGCCTCCCGAATCACCCGCCGGTCGTTCTCGTCCAGGGCCTCGTACAGCCAGTCATACCCAATCCCCAAAGCCGCCGTCATCTCCGCCACATCGAGGAAATGCGAAGGATTCCAGTCCGAAAACGCCGCCACGGCCAGCATCTCCTTGCGCGCCCGCTCGGCATACTTCCGTTCGCCGGTCACCCGCCACGCCAACCCCAAATGCAAAACCCGGCTCAAACAGGTCCGCGACTTGTCCAACAACCGCCGCCCAATCTGAATCCGCTCCACCGGAGCCTCCCCCAACATCCCCTCCGCCCGCCGAACCAACCCCTCCACCACCGGCGTCCTCTCCACCTCCCCCCGCCAAAACAACCGAGGATGCCCCCCCATCCCCTTCAACCGCCCCAGAATCTCCCCCTCCTCCACCGCCCCAAACAACCCGGAGGCTGCACCAAGCAAGAAGAACATGGCTGTCGCTTTCACACAGCCAGTATATGCCTCCGGCGACTTATATCATCACCGCCGCATTTCCGCGTCCACCCAGAACAGCCCTTCGCCTTCCACGGCCTGCACCCGGCCTTGCATCGCTTGCCCGATACGATTCCTTGCCACCACCCCGCGCAAATGATCCCCATGTCTACAATCATCTGGTACCACAAGCCCCATCAATTCGCATGTGGACTCAAGCGCATCAATAAGTGCTCACACTCGGCAGGATGCCGACTCCATATGTGTCAAGAATGTTAGTTTAGCCCTTCAGTCAAGCTTCTCAGTCATCGTCATGTTCGCTTCCACGGCATCCTCATCGCCCTCAAAATCCGATCCTTCCTCCTGGATCGGTCCTTGGTAAGGGGCCTTGCCTGTAGCGTGCTCAATGAGAAGGAGAAGCCGCCTCTGCCGGTCCTCCATGAAAGCCGCAAAGTCATCAGAGCGCAACAGTTCAGGCGCGATCTGATGAGATAGCAGGTAGGTGTCAAGTCGCTTCGTCTCTATCGGTGGGGTCTTGACGTCGCCCCGCTCCAGCTTCGCCAAGTACTGAGAGGGCGCAACGCCTCCGAGAATTCTGTTAGTTCTAAATGAAAGGGGAGTCTTGTTGATAATCGAATCATAGACCGCCGATTTCAGATGTTGCCGCTTACACCAGTCCTGCGGAAAAATGTGATGAATGTCGACATTTTCGTCAAAAAATACAGTGTGGTCGTAGGTTTGGCCCGAACGAAAATCCATAGCACCGTGCTTCATCAATAGCGCATTCATCCCCTTGTAGGCAGCGGATAGTCGCATGCGCATGGATTTCAGTCTTTCAGCGCGGAAGAGGGTTTCGCTCACGGTTGAAGGTTCCGGCCCCCCCATCAGCCAATCGGGCACCTCAACAAAATCCCTTGCAATCCGTGTTTCCACCGCCGACCCATACAACTCGCCAAAGACACCATTCCAATACCACCGAACAAGTTTGGCTCGGTTGGCCTCATGCTCCCACGCATCACCAATATCCGCGAGGATCGCCGCGAGGGGTACGATCTGGGACTGATACGGCAGATCGAAAATCCGATAGATGTGCAGCATATGCAAAAACTTGGCTGCTCTCAAAAATCCGAGTTCCACCTGTGCCTCGTACTGCTTGTAGGCCTCCACGGGCAGGTTGAGCAATGCTTGCCTGTTGCCCTTCACTGCGGGCAGTTCCTTGCCCTGCTTTCCCCCAGCCGCCGCGAGTTGCCTCCTCTCCCGAGTGTAGAAGAGGGAGATTGCTTGAAGGAAATCGGTGTTCGCTACTCCCGCAAGGATTCCGGCCTCCTGGTCGCCTACGCGGAGTGTCTCCACAAATTTCCGATGCCTTCCCTTGAATCCATCCTCGCCATACCAGTCTTTTCGTAGCCGGTGGCCAGACGCCGCGTACATCGCAGTCACGAGCTCAAATGCGTCTAATGGCTTTCCACCAGTGTTCACCTTCTCGAAAACAACGCAGACCGCTTCCTTGCTGGTCCCACTGTCTAGCGCAATGACCGGAACCCGGTAACTCTTGAAATTCTCAAGGACCTGCTTCTTGAATTTTCGAAAGTCCTCTCGAACACTCGCGTTCTGGTCTCCCTTCCAGTAGCTATCGAATCCATCCTGCCAGTTGTCCCAATCAAAGACCTGTGACAGGGGAAACATGAGCTCGGAATATTCCTTTTCGGGACAAGAAATATCCAGGACTACTTCCCTTCCGAAGTCGGCGGTTACCGTGCGGCTCTCAGGGATGCCAAGGATAGCTTCCTCTCGATCAATGGAATAGTCCAAGGATTTGCGAATGTCGAGATAAAACCAACGTTTGACCTGTTTCCTTTTCGCCGTTATAGTCTCGACAACATGGTCCCTCATGGCAACTTGGTACAGCGAGGTGATTCTCTGCTGTCCGTCCAGAATGAGAGACTGCGGACTCTCCTTCTTGGCCTCCTCTGGAGCGCCCTCTATTGGTCTCGGTTTGAAGCTCACCGGGCCGCCTGTGCGAAGGGTCATGAGAGCACCAATGGGAAAAGATCGGGACACCGATGCAATGAGGCTCTTGATTCTCTCTTCGTCCCAAACCCAGCTTCTCTGAAACTCAGGAAGCTGAATTAGTCCGGCATGACAATCAGCCAATAGCTTGCGCAAAGAAATCGGGTTAGTGTGAAAAGTATCTTCGGCCATGCGTGTTCTCTTTTCCTTCTAAACTGCTGCACAGTATACCATTGTGCTCCAGTGCGCAGAGGAGTCGATTGGCTGCGATCACCGATGCTGTTGTTGAATATCTCCTATCGCTGACAGCTGCACTCGTTCCGCGTGATGCTGCAAGAATCAGGTTTTACCGCCGCATTTCCGCGTCCACCCAGAACAGACCTTCGCCTTCCACGGCCTGCACCCAGACCCGCCAGCCGCCTGCTTCCGGCGATTCGATCCTCAGCGAATCTTCGGCTTGTGCCGCCGGCAGCGTGTATCTCCGGCCTGCCGGCGAGACCGCGTGCAGGTCGAACCCGGCTTTGCCTTCTTTCGCGCCGTGCCGCAACTCGATCCGTTTCGTCCCCCGGGGCACCGTCAAACCTTCGGACCACCACTCTGCAAAACCCAATCGTCCCTGCCATTTCGGCAACCGCCCGCCCTGATAGCGGTTGCCGGCCACCACCACCGAGGCGCGGTCGTTTTCGAGGTCCGCGAAGCGGAACGGGATGCTCATCGAAGCGATCGGAAATGCCCGCGTGACATGGACATGCACGTGGGTCCCGAACGAATACCCGCTGTTTCCGACCTCCGCCAGCGCCTGCCCCGCCTCCACCCGTTCGCCCGTCCGGACCAGAAACGTGCCCGACCGCAAATGCGCGTAATGCGAATATTCGCCGTCTCCGTGGTCGATTGTGATGTAGTTTCCGAACGACCGGGAACGCACATTTTGCCCTTGCCGGCGGTCAAAAGCATGCACGATTCCCGCGCGCATCGCGGCCACGAGGCGGTTTTCGACCGGCGCGAGATCCCAGGCGTGAATCGAGCGGCCCCAGTGCGAAAAAGTGCCGAACGGCCGCTGCGTGATCCGCCAGGAAGCGCCCGCAAGTGCAGGCAAATAATAGCCTGTCCCGCTAAAAAGCTCGAGTGGAGCAGGCGGGCCGAGGCGGCCGTCGGGGCTGCGCAAGACCACCAGATAGCGTGCCGGTTCGAGGGCCGGGAGGGGGACTTTCAGCCGGCCGCCATCGAG
>DNFG01000063.1:461-10200 GCA_003487005.1 Bryobacterales bacterium | reverse complement strand
GTCTTTCTCGGGCTCCTGCCCGTGGCTCTCGGCGTCATGTGCTGGCTGTTGATGTCCGACCCCACCGAGCGGCCCGAAATGAAGTTCGTCCTCGCCCTCTTCTCCCTCGCGTTTTTCCTCGCCTGCATGGTCTGTCATGGCGAACTGGCCCGGCTGAAGCCCCATCCGGCCCATCTCACCATCTTTTACTTCATGATCTCCCTGGGCGGCGCGCTCGGCGGTGTCTTCGTCGCCCTCATTGCCCCGGCCGCCTTCAATGCGAACTACGAATTCCCAGTCGCAATCGTTTTCTGCGCCATTGTGGTCACCGCCACGCTCTACTTCGAGAAGGAATCGCCGTTCCGCCGCGAACTGCTCGGCTGGCCCTCCATCGGCCTCGTCACCCTCGCTTCGCTGATTGCCGGTGTCAATGCCCGCATCGTGCGCGACATGGTGAGTGGGAATATCGCCGTTGTTCGCAACTTCTACGGCGAGATGAGTGTCCGTCAGTATGGCGACCCTTATGAATGGGACAGCTACCGGACGCTCGTCCATGGCGCCATCAATCACGGTGAACAATACACCCACCCCGGCCGCCGCCGGGAACCCGCCGCCTATTACTGCAAGGACGCCGGCATCGCCCTCGCCGTCAACGCCCGCCCCATCGGCACCCCCCAGAAGATCGCTGTCATTGGCCTCGGCACCGGCACCCTGGCTGCCTACGCCCGCCCCGGAGACTTTTACCGGTTCTACGAGATCAACCCGCTCGTCGAGGGCATCGCCAACGAGTACTTTACCTACCTGAAAGACACGGAGGCCGTCACCGAGATCTCTCTTGGCGACGCACGCCTCAGCCTCGAACGCGAAGCCCCGCAGAACTACGACGTCATCGCCGTCGACGCCTTCTCCAGCGACTCCATCCCCGTTCATCTGCTCACCATCGAGGCTATGCGCCTCTATTTCCGGCACCTCAAGCCCGACGGCATCCTCGGCGTCCACATCTCCAATCGCTACGTGGACCTCGAACCTGTCGTCGCCCGCGCCGCCGCCGAACTCGGACGCCGCGCCTGGCTCGTCACCACCCAGGACAACGACGATGGCTCCTGCTATGGCACCAATTGGGTGCTGCTCACTGCGCGAGAGGAATTGCTGGAAACCGAGGAATTCCGGGTGAACGGCCGTGAAGCGGTCCCTCCGGCCTGGATGCGCCTCTGGACCGACGATTACTCAAACGTCTTTCGCGTGCTGCAGTAGTTCAGCGCTTCTGCAGCAGTTCCGCGGCCCGCGCGGCATCGGCGTCCGCGCCCTCCGTGTCCCCCAATCGCCGCCGGACCGCGGCGCGATTCTGCAACGCGTTGATGTATCCCGGATCGACCTCCAGAGCACGATCCAGATCCGTGAGCGCCTCGCGATACTGCCCCGACAGCATTCGCGCATACGCCAAGCCGTTCCACGCCAGTGCAAAGCGGGGGTTGAGCTTCACCGCCTCGCCGAGCAGCCGGATCGCCTCCGCCAGATTGCGCTCGTTCAATTTCTCCCGCCCCATCCGGTTCAACTCCGCCGCACTCAAGGGAGCCTCCTCCGGTTGTGGCGGTTCCGGCTTCGGGTCCGGCCGTCTTGGTATGGGCGGTTTCTGCGCCTCGGGCATCCGGACCACCGGCGCTGTGAGCGGCGCTGACTTCTCCGCGGTCTCGGGCTCCGGCGATTCGGCTTCCACGGCCCTCGGTGGATCTTGGGCGGCCTCTACCGGCTTCGTTTCTTTCATTGTCGCCGCTTCCCGCATCCGGATCACGATTTCGCGCGCCTTCGCCAGAGCTTCAGTCGCCTCCGGATAGTTGGGCTGCAGCCGAACCGCCTCCTCCAGATCCTCCACGGCCTTTTCGTATTCACTGAGCAGGAAGTATGCCGCCCCACGGCCGTACCATGCCTGCGCGTTCCTCGCATCCAACTGAATCGCCCTCGTCCGGTCCGCAAGGCCTTCCGCATGCCGTCCCAGGATGTGATAGGACCCCCCGCGCGCAATCAGCGCCGGTACATGCTCCGGCTCCACCCGCAGCGCTGCCGTCCGGTCCGCCAGCGCCCCCTCGTGCTTGCCCTGCCGGGCCTGTAGATCTCCACGCGCCAGCAGGACATTCACGGATCGCGGGTCCAACCGTAATGCCGCCGTGTAATCCTCCATCGCTTCCTTCCGACGCCCCAGCACATCCTGCGCCGCACCTCGGAAGCCCAGCGCTTTGGCATCGTTCGGATCGACGCTCAATGCCCGCGTGAAGTCCTCCACGGCCCTGTCGAACAGCCCCAGTTGCCCGTGCGCAAACCCTCGCTCGCGATGCGCTTCCGCGTAATCCGGCTTGTGATGCAGGGCCTGCTCATAGTCCTCGATCGCGTCCCGGAACCGCCCCAGCCCGGCCTGCGCCTGCCCCCTCAACAGGTAGGTCTCGGGAATGTCCAGCCGCAGCTTGATCGACTTCGTGTACGCTTCAATTGCCAGCGAACCCTTACCCTGCCCTGCCAGAGCCTGCCCCAGCAGCCGGTACAACTGCGAAGACTCGTGCTTGTTCTCGATCGCCGATTCGAACGACGACACCGCCATCCCATATTGCTTCTGCCCCAATTGCGCCTCGCCCAGTCCCGCCCAGTTCTCCCCGTCCAGCGGATGCAGTGCGAGTGCCGCGTTGAAGTCCCGCTGCGCCTCCTCGAACCGGCCCAGCCTCAACAACAGCCGGCCGCGCCGCCGCAATGCTCCATGCGACTTCGGATCGGCCTGCAACGCCCCATCCAGTGCGGTCACCGCCTCTTCCAACCGCCCGTCTCCCTCGAACTTGATCGCGTTCTCGTAATGTTGCCGCGCTCGCCGCGGGTCCACTTGTCCCCAACCAGGCAACACAAGAAATCCGGCCGCCAGCGCGATCGCGGTCACCCAACGGTATCGCTGCACCATGATTGACTGAATCTTACAACGCTCGTACACGTTCCTCAAGGATTTTCGCCAGCGCAGCGTAATCCTCGCCCTCCAATCGCACCGGCTCCCCAATCCGGACCTTCACAAACGCCGGCCTCGCCATCCGCCAATCCGGATGCAGCACCCGGTTCGACCCGCGAATCCGCAACGGCACCACCGGCACCCCCAACCGCGCCGCCATCATCGCCGCCCCCGCCTGAAACGGCAGCACCGTCTCATCCCGGCTGTGTTTGCCCTCCGGAAAGATCAGCGGACACCACCCCTCCTCCACCAGCTCCCCGATATACCGCAGCGTCTGTCGCGTCCCTGCCTCCCGCTGCGGAATCGGCAGGGCATTGAACATCAGCGCCGACAGCCAGTAATTCAGGCTGTTCGTGAACCACTTGAACACCCCGTACTTGCCCGGATTGAAGTGCGCGTCGAAAAACTCCTTTCGCATCGCCGGCGCCACCCGCCGCCGCCACCCGAACGGCAGTGCCAGCAGCAGAATCGGCGTGTCGAAATACCCCTGGTGATTCGACGCGAAGATCACCGGCCCCTCGATGCCCTTGAGATTCTCCCGCCCCTCCACCCGCACCCACGCGAAAATCCGAGCCAGATTCAGCAGCCACACATTCTGGTTCACCGTCCGGAACCAGTCCGCCCACTTTGTCCGGTTCCACTTCGGAAACTCGATCGTTTCCCGGTCCGCCGCCGCCACCGGCGGTTCTTTCGACATTCGCTCCAGATCCGCCACCGTCCTCGCCGCCGCGAACGCCGATTCATCCACCGGCGCGCCCAACTTCTGCTCTAGCGCAACCAGCAACTCCACCCGGTCCAGGGATGACAGTCCCAGATCGTCCAGCGACGTCCCGCCCTCCAGCACCCGCCCCGCCGACCACTTCGCCAGCAGTCCCTCCACGCCTTCCACCGGGCCCGCCCCGGCCACCGCCGGCGATTCCCCCGCAATCCGCTGCCGGATCGCCCGCCGCTTCAATTTCTTGGTCCCCTCCGTCCGTGGCAGCGTCTCATCTCCCCATACCGTGTACCCGCGCACCTTCTGGTGCTCTTCCAGCCGCGCATTGGCCAGCCGGACCACCTCCTCGGCCGACCCGCCCTCTTCCAGCACCAGCGCCGCGTGCACCCGCTCGCCCCCCTCCGCCTTCATCCCCACCACCGCGCTCTCCTTCACTCCCTCCAGCCCATTCAGTACCCGCTCCACATCCTCCGGAAACACGTTCCGCCCGTCCGGCAGCACGATCATTTCCTTCTTCCGCCCCTTGATCATCAGCCGCCCCGACTCGTCCAGTTCCCCAATGTCCCCCGTGTGGAACCACCCCCCCTCGAACGCCTCCGCCGTCGCCTCCTCGTTGTTGTAATACCCGCTCGTCACATTCCCGCCCCGCACCAGCACCTCGCCGTCGTCCGCGATCCGGATCTCCACGCCGTGAATCGGCTTGCCCACCGTCCCCTTGCGCGCATGGAACGGATGGTTCAACGTCACGATCGGCGCCGCCTCCGTCAATCCGTAACCCTGCACCACCACCCAGCCCAGATTCCCGTAATACTCCTCCAGCGCCGGGTCCAGCGCCGCCCCGCCCACAATGAAGCTCCAGAACTTCATCCCGAACAACTTGTGCGCCTTCCGGTACCGCCACCACCGCCACCAGAACTTCTCCCCCTTCGGCGCTCCCACCAGCGTCTCCGGCAGAGCCCCGCCCAGATACTCCTTCAGCACTTCCAGAATCTTCGGCACCGACACCAGCACCGAAATCTTCCGCGACCGGATCTGCCGGATGATCTCCACCGGCGCGTGCGACCGCTGAAAAACCACCGTCCCCCCCAGCATCGGCGGAATGAACAGCGCCATCGCCTGCCCGAACATGTGGCTCAACGGCAGCAGATTCAAGAACCGGATCGGCGAAAACGGACGCGCATACTTCCGGTACTTCTGAATCTCCCGCTCCACCGGCACCGTGTTCGCCAGAATGTTCCGGTGGGTGATCACCACGCCCTTTGGCTCCGCCGTCGCCCCCGACGTGAAGAGAATCTGGACCGTGTCTCCCGGCTCCACCGCCGCGTCCGTCACCCCTCCCGTCTCCCCCGTCCAGTCCATCTCCGCCAGCTTCCACACCGGCACCCCCACCGCCCCCTCCGGCAACTCCACCTCCGAGCCCACCAGCACCGCCTTCGGCGCCGTGATGCTCTCCACCCGCCGCAGGAACTCCACCGAGTGCTTCTCGTCGATCGGCGCGATCGCCACCCCGCGCAATACGCAGCCCCAAAACGCCGCCACCCACGCCGGGCGGTTCTCGCTCCACAAGATCACCCGGTCGCCCCGCCCGATTCCAGCCGCCTCCAGCTTCGCCGCGAAATTGCGCGCCGCTCGCCGGAGTTGCGCGTAGCTGTAATGCCGCGGGCGGAACCCGTCGTCATAAACCAGCGCCTCCCCGCTCACCCCTTCCAGGGCGCGGAAACTGTCCAGCAGCGTCACGCGCTTCAGTTCGTCTGACACGGCGCTATTGAATCGTGCTCGATCCCTCAACCCCCATATCGCCCGGAAGCACATTCCGGTTGATGTAGTTGTCCAGGTTGATCACATACGTTTGCGGATCTTCGATGAAGACCGGTGAATGTGTTGCACAGATAATCCGGAACTTCTTCTGGTCGCACAACTCCATCATCATCTTCAACACCCGCCGCTGATTCGATTGCGACAAAGCCATCTCCGGCTCGTCCAGCAGCAGCACCGTCCCTTCCGGCAGCGACGGAAACGTCTCACGGAACATCGACAGCATCACCTGACCATGGCTCGCCATCTGCACAAATTCCTTCATCTGCGGCGAGTTCAGCAATTCCGGATGCATCCGCGGATTGTGCTGCTCCGCGTCAAACAGGAAGATCTTCGGGATCTCAGGTTTGCCCTCCACCCGGCAGACGTAGCCGTCGATCGCCTCTTCGCGCAGCGCATAGTAGATCGACCACAACAGCGTCGATTTGCCCGATCCGTTTTCGCCCGTCAACAGAATCAACGGATGCCGCAGATCCATCACCATCGGCATGTGGAAGTTCAGGTTCACAAAGATTGGGTGCGACAGGATTTTCAGAAACATATAGCTGTCCGGGGAACAACTCACAGGATACCAACGCCCTCAACCGCTATGCTGGTAGTGTGACCAAGCCCCTGCCGGCCCTCTGGCTGCTCGCGGCGGTCTCCCTCGCCGCTCAGGAGTCCCCACCCGTCTTCCGCGGGGGTGTCAGCCTCGTCCGTGTCGATGTCCACATCGCCGGCCAACCCCGCAACTCCGCGCCACTTGACCCCCAGGACTTCCTCCTTACCGACAACGGCCAGCCCCAGACCATCCGGCACCTCACCCGCGACGACGTCCCCCTCGATCTCATCCTCCTCTTCGACATCAGCGGCAGTATGAAGCCAGGCATCAAGCGCGTCGCATCCGGCGCCCGCGCCGCCCTCGCCGAACTCCGCCCAGACGACCGCGTCGCCGTCTTCGCCTTCTCCGACCAACTCCTCCTGCTCCTCCCCTTCTCTTCTGACCTCGACCTCGTTCGCCACACAATCGAGGAGGGCCTCCTGCAACTCAACTTCGCCGGGTCCACTCCTCTTCGCCACTCCATCCACGCGGCCGCCCAATCCTTCCCGCCCCACGCCGCCGTCCAGCGCCGCCGCGCCCTCCTCGCCATCACCGACAACCGCGGCCATGAGTCCGGTGCCCCCCTCGATCAGATCATCGACGACCTCTGGCACCTCGACGTCGTCGTCAGCGGCCTCGCCCTCGGGATGCCCGGCGGCCCGTCCCGCGTCTTCCCCATCGGCGTCACCCGTGCCGCTCGCGAGTACGCCCACAAAGCCAAGTACGGAGCCAGTATGGACGAAATCGCCACCGCCACCGGCGGCGAAATGCTCTACACCTCCAGGCCCGACAAGGAATTCCGCAACCTCATCAACCGCCTCCGCTACCGCTACTCCCTCTACTACCCCATGCCCGCCGCGGAACCCGGGGAACGCCGCAAAATCACCATCGACCTCACCCGTCAGGCCCGCCGCCAACTCGGCCGCGCCAAACTCCGCGCCCGCACCGGCTATCGCGTCCCCTGAGCCCCCTGCAACCCGTCGCGCGCAATCACATACTCCTCCACAACCCGCCCCTCCACCAGGTGCTCCTGTATGATCCGCTCCAATACCTCAGGTTCCGCCGAGTGATACCAGACCCCCTCCGGATATACCACCGCCACCGGCCCCTTCTCACACACCCGCAAACACCCCGCCTTCGTTCGGAACGTCGCCCCAGGCCCCTTCACCAGACCCAACTCCTTCAACCGGTCCTTCAGATACCCCCACGCCTCCAGACCCTTCTTCCTCGAACAGCACTTCGCGTCACCAGGGTCCGCACACAGAAAGATGTGCCGCCGCAAACCCCCAATCCCCAGCGCCGCCGCCTTCTTCTTCAGTTTCTCTTCGCTCATCCCTTTACAATAGGGCAAGCCCATGGACCCCCGCGATTTCGACCGCCTCGTGGACGACGCCATGCGCGTCATCCCTCCGCGCTTCCGCCCCCGCCTCAGAAATCTCGTCTTCGTCGTCGAACCCGAGCCACCCCGCCCCGGCCTCCTCGGCCTCTACGAAGGCCGCCCCCTCACCCTTCGCAGCAGCTTTGAGCCCGTCGCCTTCCCCGACCGCATCACCATCTTTCAGGGTCCCCACGAACGGATGGCCCGCAACGAAGCCGAACTCCGCCAACTCGTCGAAGAGACCGTCTGGCACGAAGTCGCCCATTACTTCGGCCTCGACGAACAACAGGTCCAACGCGCCGAACGCGCCCGCGCCCGCGCCTTTGCCCGCCGCCGCCGCCTCTAGTCGTAAACTGGGTATCCGATGCCTCAAGGCGCCCCCGCTCCCCGCTATCCCGCCCACCTTCTTGTCGTCCTCGCGGCCGTCGTCCTCCTCGCCTTCTCGGGCCTCCTCCGCAGCATCCAGACCACCACCCAACTCGCCGCCACCTCCCGCGACCCTTATGGCGTCGAACTCGCCCTCCGCCGCTTCGCCCCCGCACGCACTCAACTCCCTCCCGGCGCACGCGTCGCCTACTTCACCGACGTCCCCCTCAACTCCGACGCCGGCGTCGCCGCCTTCCTCGCCACCCAACACGCCCTCGCCCCCTGCCTCCTCCTCCACCCCGACCTCACCGCCCCTCCCGAATTCGCCATCGGCAACTTCAGCCGCCCCCAAAACTACCAGCGCCCCGGCTACGACGTCGCCGCCGACCTC
Organism: Bryobacterales bacterium; assembly: GCA_003487005.1. Classification (GTDB taxonomy): domain Bacteria; phylum Acidobacteriota; class Terriglobia; order Bryobacterales; family Bryobacteraceae; genus PNKE01. The sequence continues at coordinate 1,993 of DNFG01000063.1, read as the reverse complement.
GGCAACGGCGTCATCCTCTACCGCAGAGTGACCACCCCATGATCGACGCCTGGCCCCTCCTCTCCGCTCTCGCCCTCGGCGGCGCCGCCGCCGAAGCAGCCATCCCCGCGCCCGCCACCCTCGCGCCCCCTCTCCGCTGGCTCTGGCGCACCGCCCTCGCCGTCCCCTTCGCCCTCGGCATCACCTCCATCACCACCTTCGCCCTCATTTGGACCGGCGCCGCCTCCCCCCTCTCCATCCTCGCCGTCGAACTCGCCCTCCTCGCCGCCACCGCTTTCGCCCTCCACCGCCGCCGCCACCCCGGCTCCGAACCCCTCCCCACCACCACCCCCTTCTCCTGGAACTGGGCCCTTCGCATCGCCGCCGCCCTCGCCACCCTCCTCTTCCTCTTCAACTTCCAGAACGCCACCGCCGCCGCACCCTACGGCGAATGGGACGCCTCCTCCATCTGGAACCTCCGCGCCCGCTTCCTCGCCGGTGGCGACGCCTGGCGCTTCGCCGTCGCCCCCGGTCTCAATGCCCAATTGACCGGCGCCAGCCACCCCGGCTACCCCCTCCTCCTCTCTGCCTTCATCGCCCGTGGCTGGATCCTTTCCTCCTCCGTCTCCCCAACCCTCCCCGCCGCCACCGCCCTGCTCACCAGCCTCGCCACCCTCCTCTTCCTCCCCGCCGCTCTCGCCTGGCGCCGCGCCGAATCCCTCGGTCTCCTCGCCCTCCTCCTCCTGCTCGCCTCCGAAGGCTGGCTCTCCCAAACCCCCGTCCAGTATGCCGACGTCCCCCTCGCCCTCCTCCTCCTCGCTTCCACCGCCCTCCTCCACACCGCCCTCGACTCTGCATGGTCACCCCGCCTCGCCCTCGCCGCCGGGCTCCTCGCCGGGTTCGCCGCCTGGACCAAAAACGAAGGCCTCGTCGTCCTCCTCGCCCTCCTCGCCGTCACCCTCCTCCGCGGCGGTTCCCGGCCCTTCCTCTGGACCTTCGCCGGCGCCCTTCCCGGCGCCGTCGCCACCCTCCTCCTCAAAACCTTCCTGACCCAGGGCGGCGCCAGCCTCTACCCCAGCTCCACCTCCGAGGCCCTCTCCATGCTCGCCAGCCCCGCCCGCTGGTCTGAAGTCCTTCGCGGCTACCTCGACGCCTCCCTTTCCCTCGGTTTCCCCCTCTCCCACCCCCTCCTCCTGCTCGCGATTCTCGCTTTCGTCCTCCGGCCCGCCTCCCCCGAACGCCTCCGCTCCGCCCTCTTCGCCTCCCTCCCCGCCCTCGCCCTCCTCGCCGCCGGATTCACCGCTCTCCTCGTCACCACCGCCAACCAGCAGTGGCACGTCTCCACCGCCGTCAACCGCCTCGTCATTCAGGTCTGGCCCGCCCTCCTCTTTACCGCCCTCCTCGCCCTCCGCTCCCCTGAAGAACTCGCCCTCACTGACCCGAAGTCAAAATCCCCAGCGCCCGCCGCACCACCGGATCCCGCTCCACCTCCAACTCGTCGCCCACGTCCACGCCCACGCTCTGGTTGAGGACCTTACGGCAGAAGTCGGTTC